>JAZRLE010000053.1:0-23409 GCA_045646665.1 Faecousia sp.
CAGGGGTCGGGGGTGCAATGGCACCCCGGTGATAACTGACAGCTTAGAACCGACCGTAGGGATCGGGGAGCTTGTTGGGCTCCGGATAGGTCTCACCGTGGGTATCCACAGTGATGGATTTGATCTTCTGCTCTTCCACAGGACGGTCTTGCATACCGGTCTTAGTGGCAGCAATGGCATCCACGACATCCAGACCGGCAGTCACCTTGCCGAATGCGGCATACTGACCGTCCAAGTGCTTGGCATCCTCGTGCATGATAAAGAACTGGGAACCGGCAGAGTTAGGAGAAGAGGAGCGCGCCATAGAAAGCACACCTCTTTTGTGCCGCAGCTCGTTTTTGAAACCATTAAAGAAGAACTCGCCTTTGATGCAGTAGCCGGGACCGCCCATGCCGGTGCCGTCCGGGCAGCCGCCCTGAATCATAAAGCCGGGAATGACCCGATGGAAGATCAGACCGTCATAGTAATTATGGTTAGCCAGATCGATAAAATTATACACGCTCTGGGGTGCGATCTCGGGATACAGTTCGCCCTCAATAACGCCGCCGTTTTCCATTGTGATCTTAAAAGTAGGGTTCATATTAATATCTCTCCTTCATTGCACGGTCGATCTGACGCTTAGCATCCCGTTCGGCCGCAGATTGTCTTTTGTCATATAGCTTTTTGCCCTTACACAGACCGACTTTTACCTTTACCAAGCTGCCCTTAAGATAGACAGAGAGGGGAATCAGCGCATAGCCATCCTGTTTTACCTTGCCAAACAGACGCATAATCTCCCGTCTGTGCATTAAAAGTCTGCGAGGTCTGCGGGGGTCAGGGTTAAAGCGGTTGCCCTGTTCATAGGGGGAGATGTGCATCTGATTGATGATAAGTTCGCCGTTTTTGATACCGCACCACGCGTCTTTGAGATTCAGTGTACCTTGGCGGATGGACTTGACCTCTGTGCCGCACAATTCGATACCGGCTTCCATTTCTTCCTCCACGAAGTATTCATGGTAGGCCTCCCGGTTCCGGGCCATTACTTTAACATTATTCTTTTCCAGAAAACCTACCTCCTTACAACCGATTCAATAGGTATTATACCATAACTGTCAAGCTACTCAAACAGGAATTTTTCGAAATTTTCAATAGAATCAAAGGAAAAATCGCATAGAGTAGACATCTGTTGATAGATTTGCGGAAAATCGATTCTGCCCCAACCGGCAAAGGCGATGGGACAGCCACCTGAGCGAGCCATACTGACAGCTGCTTTCATATCATCAACCACCAGTAATTGCTCCGCGGTCAGGTGATATGTTTCCATAATTTGATTTAACGCCCAAGGGTTTGGTTTGCGGTGCGCAGGCTCGAGGTCCCAGCCAAAGATAGCATCCGGTTGTATGCCAAAATGAGCGGCATAATCTCTGGCGATATTCTCCTGTGAGGATTGGGATATAACACACAAGATACCGCCTTCTTCTTTTTGTCTGTGAATGATTCGTTCAATCCCGGGGTAGGGTGCAGGAATATGGCTGCGTATATATTCTTTCCAACCGTTGTATTCGTGCAACAATTCTTCGTCGGTGAAAGCGAACCGTTGTTTGCACATTTCCACATATCCCGGATGGAAACAACCGCTGATGTATTCGTGGAGAGAAATCGATTGGTTGGGTCGGTATATCTTCAGATATTCCACGAAAAAGGGGTAATTTACAGTTGCTTCGCTTTGCACGACCGTATCATCGTGATCCAACACCAAACAAGGATATTTTAGCATATGTTTACCTCAGCTTTTGCTGTTTTTTGTCATTATACCAAATCAACAGGGAAGTGGCAACCGGAAATTGCAACTGCGGTATGGCAATCGCCATACCGCAGTTTGGGAAATCATACAATGAAAATGTTGTTTTACTGGATTGATAACTTAGTCTCAATTTCGTTTAACAATGCAGATACATTGGCATAGATTTCGCTGCGCCAATTAGCTTCTGCGGGGAAGTGTTTGGAGAAATGAATCAAATTTTTACACGCACTTTTTGCTGCGCACACCATTTTTGTAAGTGTTTCTTCTCTTGCGATGTATGTCTCTTGCAGTGTAGTTGCACCAAAATTAAGATAAAAAGTGTGTGGCATATCTTTATAAAGCACTAACTCAGCATACTTCTTTGATTTTCTTGCATTTTCTATATCTTGTTCGTTGCTACGCTTTACATTCACTTGCTCCGAGTAATACATTGCCAGATTAAAATTTGCAAAACTGCGGTATGAATCGTTTCTCGAAAAATCCAGAAGTTTCTCGCTTACTTTGAGGATGTCTGCATTGACAATATCTTTTTGCTGATTTGTTTCAACTCCGTTGTGTGTTGTGTAAAGAAGTTTTAATGCGGTGTATAAGAGGTCGTCGTTTATTGGATAGTATACCAATTGCTTTTCTACTTCTTTCCACTTGGTATACAAAGATTCGTATGTGTTATTATTTTTATTTATTTCATCTTCGATTTCGTTGATAAGAAAATCTGCCTGATCCGGAGCGAGGCCGCATAAACCATCTAATGAGATATTAAAAACTCTCGCCAACGAACATAAAGTGGCAATATCCGGAGCTGCAATGCCGTTTTCCCACTTGCTGATAACTTGATGCGAAACACATAGTAGATCTGCCAATTTTTCTTGTGTCCAGTTAAGTCCAAGTCGTTTTTTTCTTATATTAGTGCCTAAAATTTTATTTACCATTGTGAACGCTCCTTTCTTTGGTTTGATTATATAACAATGAATAGTATCAATCTATATCAAATTTGTTGAATTGCTTGCAATGTTATATAGAAACAATTTTGTTCCTGTTGTACTGCAATATACCAAATCAACAGGGAAGTGGCAACCGAAAATTACCACTTGATAAATTAGAACAAATGTACTATAATAAATACAGAAAGGGGCGTGAGCGGTTTGGAGCAAGTCAATATGCCGGTAGATGTGATTTCTATGTGCAGTGCCGATGGGCAGATCCGACCGTTGCGCCTGCGAATAGAAACAGAGGATCATCAGCTTTTGCGGGTGGATATTGATGAGATAATCAGCAGAAAAGATGTTCAGTATGTGGGGATTGAAGCACAAATTTTCCTGTGTCGGGCGATGGTGCAGGGGAAGAAATGGCTCTTTGAACTGAAATATACCATTCGTACGCATAACTGGTGCTTGATTAGAAAGGTATACTGATATGGCAGAAAGAGTTATTTTTCATGTGGATGCCAACAGTGCATTTCTTTCTTGGTCGGCAGCGTATAGGGTGAAGGTGCTGGGAGAATCTGTGGACTTGCGGGAAATTCCGTCGGTGGTGGCAGGGGACAAAGAGTCCCGACATAGTATCATCCTTGCCAAAAGCACCCCTGCAAAAAAATACGGGATTCAGACAGGTGAACCCCTGTTTCAGGCGTTGGAAAAATGTCCGCAGCTTAGGGTCGTGCAGCCGGATTACGGGTTATATGTGGAGGCATCCCGACATTTTGTAGAGCTTCTGCGGCAATTTAGCCCGTTGGTGGAGCAGTATTCCATCGATGAAGCCTGGGTGGATATGACCGGTACAGAGCGACTATACGGATCTGCCCGGTTGGCTGCGGAAGCAATGCGGGAGCGAATTTGGAATGAGCTGGGTTTTACAGTGAATGTGGGGATTTCCACCAATAAAATTCTTTCTAAAATGGCGGGAGACTTTGAAAAACCCAACAAGGTGCACACGCTGTTTCCGGAAGAGATGGAAAGTAAAATGTGGCCATTGCCGGTACGGGATCTTTTTCTGGTGGGAGGTGCCACAGAGCGGAAACTGAAGGGATTGGGAATCTACACCATTGGTGATTTGGCAAATACAGATGTGGCAGTGTTGCGTAGACGTCTCGGGAAACACGGTGAGACCATTTGGCATTTTGCCAATGGACGCAATGCGGATATGGTGATGCCTGTGCCTGCGGAGAATAAGGGGTATGGAAACTCTGTCACCACAGCGCAGGATGTGGTGAGCAAGGAGACGGGATACCGGGTGCTGCTGAGTTTGTGCGAAACAGTGGCTATGCGGATGCGAAAGGACGGAAAATGCGGAAGCTGTGTGACAGTTCACTTGCGTACTGCCGATTTTTGTAATTTTTCCCACCAACTGCAATTGCACGGTGCTACCAATATCACTTCGGAGCTGTTTGATGCTGCCTGCCGTGCTTTGGATGAAGCGTGGGATGGACAGATACCTCTGCGGCAACTGGGTGTGCAGGTGACAAAACTGGCAAAAGAACCCTATCAGCAGTATGATTTGTTTTCCGGCATTAGTCCTGTCCGGTATGAGCGAAAGCTGCGATTGGATGAAACGGTAGATGCTTTGCGGGATAAGTTTGGCGAGAATATTATTCGCCGCGCTAAGTTTTCTCAAGAGCTGGATGCCCATATGACCGGAGGACTGGATAAAGCGCGCCGTACCGGTGTGACAAAACCGGTGCCAAAGGAATTTTAATGCCCACACCGGTTGGTGTGGGCATTGTGATTATTTTGTAAAGTCAAGAAGTTTTTGAGCATCCAATTTATCATAACCGGCAATGAAGTCAGCCAGTTCTTTGGCAATTTGCTTAGCGCCGCCAACGCTGTTGCTTTCAATGTTTAGCGGCAGCAGAGGATCGTGCAGAGACAACCGCAGCAGGAACCAGCCGTTGCCGTGTGCTTCGTCCAAGTTGACGCGGACACCTTCGTAATTACTGGGGGCAAGACTCCAACCGGCTTGGCTCTGTGCATAAGCTGTAAGTTCGTCAATAACCTGCTGGCCATACGCCTTGAAATCGTCCAGCAGAATGTTCATACGGAATTCAACGCTCTCAGCAGGTTCTTCCAAGGTTGCAATCAGGGATTCCAGTGTGTAGCCTTCCTTTTTGCCGCGAGCAAGCTCAATAAGCAGCTTGGTGACCAAGTATGCGCCGTCGTCGAGGAAATAGTTTTCCTTCAGTGCGCCGTGACCGGAGGTTTCAATAGCCAATTGACTGTCCTGACCCTGTGCATTCAGACGAATGGATTCGTTGATAACATTCCGGTAGCCTCTCTTGAACCGGTGGTGAATACCGCCTTTTTCTTCAATAAATTTGGCAAGACCGGTAGAGGTAATAGAGTCAGTGACGATGGTAGTACCGGGATGCTCACGAAGCAGAATGGCAGCAAGCATAGCAATGATTCGGTTGCGGTTGAGCTCGCTGCCATCGGACAGCACAGCACCGGCGCGGTCCACATCGGTGTCGAAGATAATACCCAGATCAGCCTTGGCAAGGTTAACGGATTCTGTGATGGCTTCCATGGCCTCTTTATCTTCAGGGTTGGGAATGTGGTTGGGGAAGCTGCCGTCGGGATCCAGGTAGCGGCTACCCTCGGTGTTGGCACCCAAGGGTTTCAGAACTTTATCCACATAGAAACCGCCTGCACCGTTTCCGGCATCTACTACAATACGGAAACCCTCCAGAGGTTTGTCCTCACCGGTAGCGGAGCGAATCTTGTCTGCTAGGATCTTGGCATATGTATCCATAAACTCGCCGCAGATCAGCTTGCCGGCTTCAAGACCTGTATTGTCGGTGCCGGCAGCATAAGTGAGGATTTCCTTGATGTCACCTTTTTCCAGACCGCCTTCAGCGGTGAAGAACTTAAAGCCATTACGGTTGAAGGGGAGATGGCTGGCGGTGATCATAACAGAGCCGTCAAACTGATATCCCTCGGTAACTGTGGACATAAACATTGCAGGCGTACTGGCCATTCCAAAATCGGTAACTTCCAGACCTTGCTCCACCATTGCTTGACAGATCCAATTGCACAGGCTTTCGCCGGATAGACGGGAATCGCGACCCACAGCTACGCGCAGACCACTCTGTTTGCCGGTCTTTTTCATAAGCCAAAGGGAGAATCCTCTGCCGATGTCTTTACAGACGGGCTCGGTAAGATTTATATGCTGTCCCTCAATACCTTCCAGAGCGACACCGCGAATGTCGCTACCGTTTTGCAGTTTACTGTAGTCCATAAATTGTCCTCCTTAAGAGTTTTTTTCATTATAACACATAATAAACTATTTATCAAATTATTTTATTCGCTGTAATATAATAAAAATGGTATAGATAAGTGAAATATGCAGTTATAAATATGATTGACACAGAAAAACTTCTGTCATATAATGTAACGAAATTGCTGTAAATTTGTAGCAGCGATATGAAAAATTGGAGGCAGATTAGAATGAATCCCTATGTAGAAAGTGTAATCGAAAATGTAAGAAAAAAACACGGCACTGAACCGGAGTTTGTGCAGACGGTTGAAGAGGTTTTGACCTCTATTGCACCTATGGTGGATAAACATCCGGAGTATGAGAAGGCTGACCTTTTGAATCGCATGGTGGAGCCTGAGCGGATGTTCACATTCCGTGTTGTCTGGACTGACGACAATGGTCAGACCCATACCAATACCGGTTATCGTTGCCAGTTTAACGGCGCTATTGGTCCTTACAAGGGCGGTTTGCGTTTCCAGGCAAATGTGACCCCCAGCATTATCAAATTCCTCGGCTTTGAACAGACCTTTAAAAACAGCTTGACCGGTCTTCCTATGGGCGGCGCCAAGGGCGGTTCTGATTTTGATCCCGCTGGCAAATCCGATGCAGAAATCATGCGCTTCTGCCAGAGCTTTATGACTGCACTGTATCGCTATATCGGACCGGATATTGATGTTCCCGCCGGTGATATGGGTGTTGGCGGACGTGAGATCGGTTACCTGTACGGTCAGTATCGCCGTCTGAAGGGCGTTTGGGAGAACGGTGTTCTCACCGGTAAGGGTCTTAGCTACGGCGGTTCTCTGATCCGTCCTGAGGCTACAGGCTACGGCGCAATTTACTATCTGCAGGAAGTGCTGGCTCACGAAAATGATACCATCGAGGGCAAGCGGATCGCAATCTCCGGCTATGGCAATGTGGGCTGGGGTATTATGAAGAAGGCAGCTGAGTTGGGCGCCAAGGTTACATACTTCGCAGGTCCCGACGGTTATATTCACGATCCCGATGGCGTTGTTGGTGAAAAACTCGATTACATTCTGGAAATGCGCGCAAAGGATCCTATGCACTGCAAACCCTATGCGGATAAGTACGGTGTGGAATTTGTTCCCGGTGAAAAGTGCTGGGGTGTTAAGGATGTGGACATTTATATGCCCGCTGCAACCCAGAACGATGTGCGTATGGAACAGGCGGAGAAGATCGCGGCATCCGGTGTTAAGTACTACATTGAGGTTGCCAATATGCCTACCACCAACGATGCACTGGACTTCCTGCGTAAGCAGAAGCATATGATCGTTGCTCCGTCCAAGGCTGTCAATGCCGGCGGTGTTGCTGTTTCCGGTCTGGAAATGAGCCAGAACTCCGAGCGCCTTGTTTGGACAGCTGAAGAAGTTGATGAGAAGCTCAAGGGCATTATGAAGGTCATCCACAAGATGTCCAAGGATGCTGCTGAGGAGTACGGTCTCGGCTATGATCTGGTTGCCGGTGCAAACTTGGCAGGCTTCAAGAAGGTTGCTGAAGCCATGATGGAGCAGGGAATCTTCTGATAACTTATATAAAAAACAGCCCCGTTTGGGGCTGTTTTTTTATTCGTCCAATGCTTGGAATTTACTGTCCATAAAGAAATATGCGGCAACATATTCGGCAAATGCAGCAATCATAAAAACACCATCAACGATCACAATCGTATTGATAGCTTTCGCACTCATACTGGGGAGCATAACCATAAGGATCAAACTGATAAACAGCACGGTGGTGCAGATCTTGCCGCTGATCAATGCGCCTTTAAGCATCTTTTTCTTCCGCAAGCGCAGACTGCCGGCAATCAGCTGAAAGCCTTCCTTCAAAACAAACAGACCAACGAGATACCGCAGCACATTATATTTGGCGGTTAAACACATAATGAGTGTAAATTGTGTGGCTTTGTCTGCAACCGGGTCCAAGAGCTTACCCAGCGATGTGATCATATTGAAATGTCGCGCAATCTTACCGTCAATCATATCGGTCAGACAGGAAACAGTCAAAATTCCGGCAGCCAGATAATAATCGGTAGCATCGGTGGCATTCAGATAAATCACAACATAAACAGGAATCAAAAACAAACGAAACAGACTAAGTAAATTCGGAATGGTTAATATATCTTTTCTCCAATCTTTGATAAACATCATTATATTCCCCCGGTAATCGTTCCTATATATCGTATATAAATATTATATGCCCATTTTTAAATCGAATCAAGAGGAAACGAATGATGTTACAAAAATTTATTATTTCTTGAGATTAGTTTGCCGGTTAGCGCTTAATGTAAATTGTTTGGAAAGATATTTCCATGTTAGCCGATCTAACTCGCCGGTTGGGGGAAGTCCGGCCAGAAGTTGAAATGCAGCCAATGCTTCGCTGGTGGGATCATCCAATACACCATTGTGCTCCGGTCTGTTAATGGATGGGTTTTCTGTTGATAGTTGCGTCAAAATACTTTGCAGAAGATAAATATAGGCATTGCTGTCACCCAGCCGAAATATCTGACCCGGCTCAAGGATAATCTCTATTGGCTCTGCTTTACCTATGCGTACAAGTGCGGGTTCGTACACTTGCACGATCCGTTCCCATGTTGCTTGATCGGCAATGCCGGTGACAGGCAGATCATACAATCGCTGAAAAGCTGTGACCGCATTCATGGTTGACGGTCCATAGATTCCGTCGGGAACCACGGTGGGAAGACGCGGATCGTCCTCTGCAATAACTCGAAGCATTGTTTGAAGACTACGGATCGGTTGCGCGATAAAAGATTCACCTGGTTTCATCTTACCACCTCCTGTCTGACTGGGTCTTGACCGCCTATACTCAGATCTCGACCGGGAAACTGTGTTAGGGTGGTAGTTCTGGCATAATTCGGTCGCTGAGTTGACGGTGATGTTGTGTTATTTCTGAAATTACCAACCGCTCTCATAGCTGCGGCAGGGGCAGTCCTTTCGGCGCTTACAGGGAATGTTTCTCCGCTTCGAAGTGTTGTATTTTCGATGCCGGCAAACTGGTCATATATTTCATCCCAGGTCACCGCATCCACAACACCGGTTTCCGGTAGGCGGAATCGTCGTTGTGCTGCCAATACTGCTGCACGGGTAGCTTGCCCGTAGATTCCATCAACTGTTACAGGCGGTATATCGGATATATAGGCAGACAGAACTGAAAGCATATATTGCAGTTGCCGTACCTTGTCACCGGTGTCACCGACATCCAGTGCGTTTGGAGGTGACCAGTTAATGGCATAGAATTGTTGTCCCTGGCTACGCAGTTCGGAAAGCGCGTTAACGCCCGTATAAAGTCGTACCAGTTCATACCAGGTGCCAGGTCCTACGATTCCGTCCGGCGTTAAACCAAATATCCGCTGAAAGGCTCTGACAGATGCTTCTGTCCTGCTGCCAAAAATGCCGTCTACTGCTGGTATTTTCGGTATAGCAGGGTAATTTTGAGATATGCGGTTTAGAGATGTTTGTATAACAACCACATTTGGGCCGGTACTGCCCACTCGCAGCGGTGTGCCCGGATAAGAGGATGTGTTGCCCCGTATTGGGGCATTTGAAACCGTCTCTACATTTCCGTAATAACTGCGCAAGATCTGGTTGGAACTGTATCCTTGCTGCGCTAGATTCTGGCTACCCCACTGACTAAGTCCTTCGCAGGTAACTGTGGTACCGTTGCAGAATTTTGCGGCTAACGGTTCAACAAATCCCGGTCTTCGGAGGTAGTCGTTAAACAACTCATCGACAAGACGGGATATGTTCTCAAAGTATCCACGACCCTTTACAAATGCTTGATCGTAGGCGGTTGAACTTGTGATGTCAAAATCATATCCGCGGCTTCGGTAAAACTCTGTATACACCCGGTTCAAGGCAAAAGATACAATCGCAAGTATATTAGCGCGCAACGCACTTTCGTCCCAAGTAGGGTATATTTCGCTGGAAGCGACATTCTTGACATAGTCGGAAAAAGAAACTGTTACATTTTCACCACCGGATGAAGGGGGTCCGATGTGAACGGTGATCCGTTGCGGTACAAAAGGTGTGACAGTTGGCACTTCAAATCCCTCCTTACAAATTTTGCGGAGGGATGGGGAAAACCTCCAGCTTGTTGTAGGATTCCGGTAATTCGGAAAGTGGGATCATCTCCAGGTTTTGTACGGTTGTACGATTGGGAAATATCTGCAAATTTTCAATTTCAACAGCCTCGTAATTATCTAATCTTGCGTAGAGATTGACCACTGCAAAGGGAATGATTCCAGTGTTGGGACTTTGTCCGGCTGACAGATCCGGCACCTCAATCTCCACAGGTATATCCAACGCGCCGTTGCGGTTTGTTAGCCGTAGCGCAATGGCCGCACCACTGGCATCGGTGACGGAAACTGCTACATCCTGCAATGGAATTTGTGCAAAACTAGTGTATGCATGAACCTGTATGTATCCGGTTGCAGACAGAATATCTCCTCCTTTCAAGTTTTCAAAATATGTTATGCACCGGAGTTAAAATAAGTTCCAAGGGTCATAAAAACCCTTGGAGCTGTCTGTTGTTGGTTTCTTCAAAATCAATGAGCTTTTGCGCAAGATCGGTTACCCTCTTGTCAGATGACGGAAACTGATTAAGATTCTTAAACCCTTTGATAATACCTCTTGTGTTACCTTGTATCATCATAGCTGCTGCTTTGGAATCCGCATCCCCAAAGGAAAGGCGGGAGCGAGTCATCATGTTGGTCATACCCTTGATTGCCGGATCCAGTTCCTTTAATGTCCATCCACGGGATAGGGCAATCCCGTGTGCCTCCTGTTCAATGGCATCATATTCTTTTAATTGTGAATTGAGTTCGGTACGCAGACTTGCCCGCAGAGGTGTTTTCAAAATGCTGCGAATACCGATCTGACCCATTTGGGTCGTTTTCAAAATTGAGGATAAAACATCTTTACTGCCTTTCATTTGCATCACCGTGATTAGCGTTACCCATTGTGTTAGTTTTATGCACAATGGGGGATAAATCACATAGAATGTAGGGATTGAAAGGAGCTGTAGTCTATGTGTGCAATTGCTGGAATATTGGGTCTTCCGTATGATTGGCAAATATTGGATGCAATGTTATGCACAATGCTGCACAGAGGGCCGGATGCAACCGGCAGTTATATGGAAAGGGAGTGTTGCTTGCTTCACAGCCGGCTTGCAATTATTGATCCGGCAGGCGGCGCACAGCCAATGCGTCTGAACTGGGCAGCTGAGGAATATGTAATCACTTATAACGGAGAATTGTATAATACACAGGAATTGAAAAAAGAACTGATTTCTACCGGACACAGATTTATAACGAACAGTGACACGGAAGTCATCCTCCATGCCTATGCGCAGTGGAAGGATAAATGTGTTGAACGATTCAATGGAATTTTTGCTTTTGGCGTATGGGAGAAGAAACAGAAAAGGTTGTTTCTTGCTCGGGACAGAATGGGTGTGAAACCTCTGTTTTATACGCTGCTTGGGAGCGGTATGCTGTTTTCCTCGGAAATTAAAACTTTGCTTGCATATCCCGGTGTACCACGGGTTTTGAATCGTGAGGGAGCAGCACAAATTCTTTTGCTTGGACCGGGCAGAAAACCTGGTAGCGGAGTGTTTGAGGATATATTGGAATTAAGGCCGGGTTGCTGTGGTTATTTTTGTTGTGGGAATTGGCGATGGTGGGAATATTGGAAACTGAAGGATCGTGAACATACAGACAGTTTTGATGAGACAGCGGAGTGTGTTCGCTATCTTGTAACCGATGCAATACAACGGCAGATGGTGTCGGATGTGCCACTGGGAACATTTTTATCCGGAGGTTTGGATTCCAGTTTGATTTCCGCAATTTGCGCGAAGGAAATGTGTAATAGGGGAGAGTGCTTACACACATTCTCTGTTGATTATGAAAATAATGAACAATACTTTGTGCCAGGAAAATTTCAGCCGAATTCCGATAACAGCTATATTCAAATTATGCAGCAGACCCTTGGCAGTAATCACCATCGCACAGTGTTGAAGCCGGAGCAACTGGCTGAGGAACTGGAAAATGCTACTATAGCGCGTGACCTTCCGGGAATGGCGGATGTTGATTTTTCCTTACTGGCTTTTTGCCGAGAGATACGCAAGGAAGTGAAGATGGGACTCTCCGGCGAGTGTGCAGACGAGATATTCGGTGGTTACCCGTGGTACCGTGACCCGGAAGTGCGGGCGTATAACGGTTTTCCTTGGGCGCAGAACACAGCACAAAGATCCGCTTTGTTACACCCTGATATCTTGCAGAGTATTGATCCAAACTGTTTTGTAAATGACTGCTATTTACAAACCATCAACAGTTGTGATATCTTACCGAGTACAAGTGAACAGGAGAAACGGATGAAGCAGATGGTAAATCTGAATATGCATTGGTTTATGCAGACTCTGCTCGACCGCAAGGACAGGATGAGTATGGCTTGTGGGCTTGAAGTGCGCGTGCCATTTTGTGATTACCGGATCGCAGAGTACCTGTACGGCGTGCCGTGGGAGTTTAAGGATCACAAGAATAAAGAAAAAGGATTGCTTCGTTACGCAATGGATGGACTTTTGCCTGATGATGTGCTTTGGCGGAAGAAAAGTCCATATCCAAAGACCCATGATCCCAGATATTTGCAGATCGTAAGCGATCAACTGCGAATACTTTTGCAGCGCAATGATGCGCCGATCTACGGACTTGTTGACAAAAATGCATTGTTACTGCTGTTGGACGAGGAGTATTCCTGGCCGTGGTATGGACAATTGATGCGAAAACCGCAAACGATTGCCTATATGTTGCAGATCAATTTTTGGCTGGAGCACTATAAAATCACGATTTTGTAGTACAAATTCTCCCAGGCAAAGTCGTCTTTGCCTGGGGGTTTGCTATTATATCCTAAAATCTGTCTGTTTTTTACTGTGTTTTTCGGAATATATGATAATTTTTAACTTCTGTATTGTCATTTTGAAAATTTGGTGTTAATATATATAGTAAATTTTCTGCAACCTGAAGACGCAGAAAGGAGGATGCCAATTGAAGTATATTATCTTACTTGCTGACGGTATGGCAGATCTGCCGATTGAATCATTGGGCGGGAAAACACCGCTGGAATACGCTTCTACTCCTTGTATGGATGCGCTTGCCTGCGGCGGCTCAATTGGTATGGCAAAAACCGTTCCCAACGGTATGAAGCCTGGCAGTGATGTGGCCAACCTTTCCGTGATGGGGTTTGACCCCGAAATCTGTTATTCAGGACGATCACCTTTGGAGGCCCTGAGTGTCGGTGTTGCAATGAAAGACACTGATGTGGTTTTCCGCTGTAATTTGGTGACCCTTACCGAAGAGGAACCTTATGGCGAAAAAATCATTTTGGATCACAGTTCCGGAGAGATATCCACGCAAGATGCAGATATCCTGATGGATGCAATCCGTGAGGCATTTCAAAACGATATTGTCAAATTTTATACTGGCACCAGTTATCGTCATATCACCGTGTGGGATCAAGGTGAAGTTTTGGATATGGAACCGCCCCACGATCACTTGGGACAGACAATCGGTCAATACTTACCGAAGGAAACACTGTTCCGGGATATGATGGAAAAGAGTTTTGATGTTCTGAACAACCATCCTTTGAATGTGCAGCGTGCAAAGGAAGGTAAAAACAAGGCAAATTCCCTTTGGTTCTGGGGTGCAGGCACAAAACCTGCCCTTGATAATTTCTACGAAAAGACAGGCTTGAACGGTGCTGTGATCTCAGCGGTCGATCTTCTCAAAGGCATAGCTGTGGGTGCTGATATGCGTGTGGTTTCTGTGGAAGGTGCTACCGGTTCGCTGGATACCAATTATGTTGGTAAAGCGCAGGCTGCTGCGAAGGTTTTGCTGGAAGATGGTCAGGATTTTGTTTACATTCATGTGGAAGCGCCGGATGAAATGGGCCATCAAGGAAATACAGCGCATAAGGTAAAAGCGATTGAAGAAATCGATCGTAATGTCATTAGTGTGTTAACAAAAGCACTGGAAGATGCTGGTGAGGATTACCGCATGATGGTGTTGCCGGATCATCCCACACCGATCTGCATTCGCACCCATACAGCAGATCCTGTACCTTATGTGATTTATGACAGTACACATATCGAAAACAAGCAGACGACTTTCTCTGAAAAGACGGCTGCATCCACCGGTGTATTTCAGCCGGTTGGACATAAATTATTAGATGATTTGATTGGGAGGAAATAAAAATGGCTAGAGTATATAATTTTTCTGCAGGTCCTGCGGTTTTGCCCGAGGAAGTTTTGCTGGAGGCAGCAGCGGAGATGCTGGATTACAACGGCACCGGTATGGGTGTTATGGAGATGAGCCATCGTTCCAAGGCTTATCAGCAGATCATTGACGAGGCGGAAGCTGACCTGCGTGATCTGATGAACATTCCCGACAATTACAAGGTGCTGTTCCTGCAGGGTGGCGCATCCCAGCAGTTTGCTATGATTCCTATGAATCTGATGAAGAACGGTGTTGCCGACTACATCGTTACCGGTCAGTGGGCAAAGAAAGCATATCAGGAAGCACAGAAGTACGGCAAGGCAAATGCCATTGCATCTTCTGCCGATAAGACCTTCTCCTACATTCCCGATTGCTCCGATCTGCCTGTGAGCGAAGATGCTGATTATGTTTACATCTGCGAGAATAACACCATTTACGGTACCAAGTTCCACACCTTGCCCAATACCAAGGGTAAGATTTTGGTTTCCGATGTTTCCTCCTGCTTCCTGTCTGAGCCTGTGGACGTTACCAAGTACGGTATGATCTACGGTGGTGTGCAAAAGAATATCGGTCCTGCCGGTGTGGTGATTGCCATTATCCGTGAGGACCTGATTACCGAGGATGTTCTTCCCGGTACTCCTACTATGTTGCAGTATAAAATCCACGCTGACAACGGCTCTATGTATAACACACCTCCTGCTTACGGCATCTACATCTGCGGCAAGGTGTTCAAGTGGCTGAAGAAAATGGGCGGTCTGAAGGCTATGCAGGAGCATAACCAGAAGAAGGCAAAGATCCTGTATGATTTCCTGGACAGCAGCAAGCTGTTCAAGGGTACCGTCCGCAAAGAGGACCGTTCTTTGATGAATGTTCCCTTTGTTACCGGTAATGAGGAGATGGATGCCGAGTTCGTTAAGGCTGCAACCGCTGCAGGCTTTGTGAATCTGAAGGGTCACCGTACTGTTGGCGGTATGCGCGCCAGCATCTATAACGCAATGCCTATCGAGGGTGTTGAGAAGTTGGTCGCCTTTATGAAGGCATTTGAAGAAAGCCATACATAAGAAAAGAGGATCGATATGTTTCAGTATCATTATTTAAACAAGATTTCCGACAAGGGTTCTGACCTTTGGACAAAGGATTATGAGAAAACCGAGAATATTGAGCAGGCGCAGGCTATCCTCGTCCGTAGCGCAGCAATGCACGATATGACATTCTCTCCTGAACTGTTGGCTGTTGCCCGCGCCGGTGCCGGTGTCAACAATATTCCTTTGGATCGTTGCGCGCAGGAGGGTATTGTTGTGTTCAACACTCCCGGTGCCAATGCTAACGGTGTTGTGGAAATGGCACTGTGCGGTATGTTGTTGGGTAGCCGTGATGTGATCGGCGGTATCAACTGGGTGCAGACCATTAAGGACACTCCCGATGTGGGTAAGCAGGTTGAAAAGGGTAAATCCAAGTTTGCCGGTAACGAAATCAAGGGTAAGAGTTTGGGTGTCATCGGTCTGGGCGCCATTGGTGGTCCTTTGGCAAACGCTGCCCGTAAATTGGGTATGAATGTTTACGGCTGTGACCCCTTTATCTCCATTGACGCTGCTTGGCATTTGGATAGTCATATCGTTCGCGTCAATACTCGCGACGAGATTTATGAAAACAGCGACATCATCACCCTGCATGTACCTCTGTTGGATGATACCAAGAAGATGATCAACCGGGAAGCCATCTCCAAGATGAAGGACGGCGTGATTATTCTGAACTTTGCCCGTGATCTGCTGGTAGATGACGAAGCGATGGAAGAGGCACTGAAATCCGGTAAGGTAAAGCGCTACATTACTGATTTCCCCAACGATAAGACCGCCGGTATGGAGGGTGTTGTTGCCATTCCTCACTTGGGTGCATCCACAGAGGAGTCTGAGGACAACTGTGCAAAGATGGCTGTGCGTCAGGTGATGAACTATCTGGAAAACGGCAATATTGTCAACTCTGTAAATTTCCCCACATGCGATATGGGTAAGTGCACCAAGGCTGCTCGTATCACCATTCTCCACAAGAACATTCCCAGCACTTTAAGTCAGTTCACAACCCTTCTTTCTGAGGAGAATATCAATATCTCCGATCTGCTCAACCGCTCTAAGGGTGAGTATGCTTATACAATGTTCGATCTTGACAGTGTTCCCTCTGCAAAGGCAGTTGAAAAACTTTCTAAAGTTGAAGGCGTCATCCGCGTCAGAGAGATCGATCGCTAAATAAAAAAATCCACCGACTTGCAAGTCGGTGGATTTTTTATTTTCCAAGTTCTTGATTTCGTTTATAGGCAGCTTTCATACATTCGATGACTGTTTGTGTGAAATTGCCCTCGTTTAGTTTCTGCAAACCGGCCAGTGTGCTGCCGCCGGGAGAACAGACAGCATTAGCCAATTCGATGGGGGTTTTGTCAGACTGCTGCACCATTTTGGCAGCACCGATCATAGCGGCAGCGGCATAGGTAAGTGCTTTTTCTTTCGGAACACCACAGATAGCACCGCCCTCAGCCATCGCATCCAAAAACAGGTACATATAAGCAGGGCTGCAGCTTGAAACAGCGCAAGCCGCGTCGATCAATTCTTCTTCAATAGAATCCCATTGACCGCATTCGGCAGCATCGTCTAAAAGATCTGCAATCTCCGCATCACTGACAAATTCGTTGTAGCTATACAGAACCATACCGGCACCCACAGTAACCGGAGTGTTAGGCATAATGCGAACGGTGGGTAGGGAAGTTCCGGCGAGCTGCTGAATTTTCTCAATGGTAATGCCTGCTGCCATTGTAATGATCATTGGCTTCTTTGCTGCAAACAGAGGCTGCAAGGGAGCCAGTACTTCAGCCATCATCTGCGGTTTTACAGCCAAAAAAATCCGCTCACAGGTGTTGACAACAGTTTCGTTATCTGCAGACTTACAACCTAATTCTTCAGCCAAAGCTGCGGACTTTTCATTAAAGAAGTCTGCTAAAAGAATATCTTTGGTTTTTTTGGCAAGCGCTCTTGCGATGGCACCGCCCATATTGCCGCATCCAATAAATCCGTATTTCATAATATTCTCCTATCTGATGTGACCGTCGCCATCAATGATGTATTTATAGCTGGTCAGCTCACGCAACCCCATAGGACCCCTTGCGTGAAGCTTTTGGGTGGAAATACCCATTTCGCAGCCGAGACCAAACTCGCCGCCGTCAGTGAAGCGAGTGGATGCATTTACATACACCGCTGCGCTATCGATACTGACAGTAAACACGGCTTTAGCAGTATTGCTGTTTGTGACGATCGCTTCACTGTGACCTGTGGAGTGGGCTGAGATGTGATCAACAGCCTCGTCAACGCCTTCTACGCACTTGATTGCAAGGATATAGCCCAGAAACTCTGTGTCGAAATCCTCGGGACCGGCAGGCTTACCCGGGATAATAGAAGCTGCAGTGTCGTCCAAACGCAGTTCTACGGGTGTTTGACCGGCTGCAGACCGCTGAGTAACCAACTTGGCGTAAACCATAGGCAGGAACTTTGCGGCAATTTCCTTGTCAACAAGCAACACTTCTTCTGCATTGCAAACACTGGGTCGACTGGTTTTTGCGTTCTCAATAATATTTAATGCCATATCAAGATCCGCGGTCTTTTCAACATAGATATGGCAAATGCCGGTACCGGTTGCAATGCAGGGAACGGTTGCCTGCTGCACACAAGCATTAATAAGTCCTGCGCCGCCACGGGGGATCAGCAGATCCACATAACCTTGCGCCTTCATAAGCTTGGTGGCGCTTTCACGAGTGGTGTCGGTTACGAGATTGACTGCGTTTTCTGTAATACCTGCTGCTTGTAATCCGGAGCGCAATGCTGCCACAATGGCGCTGGCAGACCGGAAAGCCTCTTTGCCGCCGCGGAGAATGCAGACATTGCCGCTCTTTAAAGCCAGTGCTGCGGCATCGCTGGTGACATTGGGTCGGCTTTCATAAATAATTGCAACAACACCGATGGGGCAGGATACTTTGCGGATTATCAGACCGTCTTTTCTAATATACTCGTCCAATTCCAGACCGACGGGATCGGGCAGAGAAGCAACATCCCGGATACCCTGAGCCATACCACGGATCCGCTCGGGTGTAAGACGCAATCTGTCCAGCATTACCGTTGAGATCGAGCCGGTGGCATCAGCAATATCCTGTGCATTGGCTGAAAGGATATTATCCATCTGCTCGATCAAGGCATCTGCCATTGCATAAAGAGCTTTATTTTTTTGTTCAGACGAAAGCAGACTTACTTTCGTTTTTGCTGCCTTAGCAGCCTGCAACATCTCTGTCATATTATTTCTCCGTAAAAGTGGTGCCGACGGATTTTCCGTCCATAATGGCGTAAAGATTTTCCGGGTCATTGCCATTGGTGATGATCATATCACAACCGCTGGAAAGGCAGATCTTAGCAGCTTCCAGCTTGGTGACCATACCACCTGTGCCCAAATTGGTGTTGCTGACACCTGCAAGGGCAAGAATCTTATCGTCAATCTGATTGATAACGGGAATCAGTTTAGCGTTGGGATCGAGATGGGGATCAGCGGTATAAAGACCGTCGATGTCGGACAAAAGAACCAGTTTGTCGGCTTTTACACTTTGTGCGACAATTGCCGCAAGCGTATCGTTGTCGCCGATGACGATCTCCTTTGTGGCGACGGTGTCATTCTCATTGATAATGGGAATGGCATCCAATTCCATAAGACGGGCCAGTGTGTTACTGAAATTGGTGTGACGGGTATCGTTTTCAACATCTTCACCGGTGATAAGCAACTGGGCAACGATATGATTATACTCGCTGAAGAGCTTGTCATATATGTACATCAGCTCACATTGACCGACGGCGGCAGCGGCCTGTTTGGTAGGGATATCCTTAGGTCGTTCACGCAGGCCCAGCTTGCCGGTGCCCATTCCAATGGCACCGGAGGATACCACGATGACCTGATGTCCGGCATTTTTAATATCGCTGATGACCTTGCAAAGATGCTCCACACGGCGGATGTTGAGGTGTCCTGAGGAGTGTGCAAGGGTGCTTGTGCCGATCTTGATAACGATTCTCAAAGTAATCCCTCCAAATAGGTGTTTGCACCATTATACACCGAAAACATCTGTAAATAAAGTGTAATTTTCTCTTAATTTTCAGAAAAATTCGTCGTCAAATCCGGCACAGTGTAAGATTACGTCAGTTTACCATGTGTATCTGTTGCGTGTTTACCAACGGGAATGGGGTTAAATTGTGTCCGCCGAGATCTGTATGGTGCATATTTACTCCAGTAATCTGTGCATTTTCGTAGGTGGTGTAGTAATAGATGCCGGAATCGGTGTTACAACAACTGGAGTATATTGTTTTTTCATATTTTTCTCCGATTTTTACACAACCGTTTTGCTGCGCAACAGAGTTGAGAATATGAAAAAATTGGCTGACAGCGGCATTTTCTGTATCATTACAGACAGAGTTTAATTTTACAAATGCAGCACGGATGAAACGAGAGGAGGAGGAGAGGTCTCCCGGCAATCCGATTGCACCCATACCGCGACTGTAGGGTTCCAAATTGTATTTTTCGGTAAAACGATTTACAGCTTCTCCTGCGGTAAGATTCAGATAATTGCAGAGATTGTGCATATGATATTCAAACGGAGGATTATTGGTCAGTACACCGATTGGATTCTCATATATTTGAATACCGTCTTTCATAGGTTCGACTGTGATGGCTTCAGTTTTGTCAGCAATGATCCAGTGCAGGGGACTCAAGGGATATTTTTCGCTGAAAGAAAGGTCAACAAGATTTAAATTGTCTAGTTTCTGACGAACTTGCTGCATATCCTTGCACTGTCCCAATATCCATGGAATAAATTCAAAAGGTGCAATGTTGTCCATACCCTCTGCTTTTGGAAGATACACTGCATTTCCAGGGAAATAAAGTCCTGCCATACTGAGTCCGTGTTCGTTAGTAGCATCAAAATAAAGCGGGTATCCGTTTTCAATGGTTGCCATACCGATCATAGCGTAATGCTGAGATATTGTATCAGCGCATCGAAATGAAAACGGGAAGTTTCTGGGCGTTACGGTGATGCATTCATTGAAGCCGTACTCAAAATCCAAATTCCTCCCGAAGTAGTGATACTTGGATTGAAAAGTAATTGCTGTACACATATTTTTTCTCCTTACACTGTAGTTTTAACATTGTTTACAATCATAGAAAAACTATTCCAACCAACTCTTATTGATTATATATCAAATATGATATATAATAACAAGAAAAAGCATTTCATTATTACTGCTTTATTCGGTATAATTCTACTGATATAGTATTGTAATGATGATTTTATTACAAATTTGCTAAGTTTTTTGTGGAGGGAATACGGATGAAAACGCATACATACTCCTATTTTCCGGGTTGCACCCTGAAGACAAAGGGTAATGATTTGGATAGATTTGCCAGGGCAGCGGCTGCTGCCCTGGAATTTGGGTTGGAAGAGATTCCGGATTGGCAGTGCTGCGGTGCTGTTTATCCTATGGCAAAAGATGAAATCGCTACCCGCTTGAGCCCTGTCCGTACTTTGGCAGCAGCAAGAGATCAGGGTAGGGAATTGGTAACTCTTTGCTCTGCCTGCCATCATGTTATCAAGCGGGTAAATCTGGATGTACAGAAGGACGAAGAAATCCAGGACAAAGTGAACCGTTATCTTCAATTGGAGACCCCTTACACCGGTGAAACCAATGTTCTTCATTATCTGGAGGTTCTCCGCGACCGCGTGGGCTTTGAAAACCTGAAGAGTAAGGTTGTAAAGCCTTTGACAGGTATGAAGATCGGCGCATACTACGGTTGCTTGCTGCTTCGTCCCGGTAAGGAAATGGGATTTGATAATCCGGAAAATCCGACAATTATTGAAGACTTTATCCGTGCCATCGGCGCTGAGCCTGTTATCTATGCCCGCCGCAATGAGTGCTGCGGTGGTTACTGCACTTTGGAGAATAAGGCATTTGCCAAAAAGCAAGTGGATGCCATTATGGATAATGCCAAAGCGCAGGGAGCTGAGATGCTGGTTACCGCCTGTCCTTTGTGTATGTATAACTTGAAGGAAAATGCAACTGACGGCTTGGAAGTCAAGTACTTCACAGAACTTCTGGCCGAAGCACTTGGAGTAAAGGAGGATGCATAATGATCGAACAAATTAAGCGTATCTCCGGCGTTAATCCGAGAAAGTGTATGAAGTGCGGCAAGTGCACTGCCTCCTGTCCTGCCTTTGATGAGATGGAATACCATCCCCATCAGTTTGTGGATATGGTGGAAAACGGTCGTATTGATGCATTAATGAACTCCAAAGGTATTTATACCTGCTTGAGCTGTTTCGCCTGTGTTGAGCGCTGTCCCAGAAATGTGGAGCCCGCTAAGCTTATTGAAGCAGTCCGCCTTGCTGTGATCCGTCAGCAGGACAAGACCCATTTGAAACCGGATGCGATTCCCACTCTGCTGGACGAAGAACTTCCCCAGCAGGCCATTACCAGCGCATTCAGAAAGTATAGAAAGTGAGGAGAGAATAGATGCAGAGAATCGGTGTGTTTGTCTGCTGGTGCGGCAGTAACATTGCAGCAACAGTGGATGTGGAAAAAGTTTCTCAGGTTCTTGCACAGGAACCCGGTGTTGTTTTCTCCACGAACTATCAATATATGTGCTCTCAGGCCGGTCAGGAAATGATTCAGGAGAGCATCAAGAAATATAATCTTACAGGCGTTGTGATTTGTTCTTGTTCTCCCAGAATGCATGAGGCGACCTTCCGCAAGACCTGCGAAAAAGCGGGTTTGAATGCACATATGGTTGAAATCGCCAATATCCGCGAGCAGTGTTCCTGGATACATAAGGATAAAGATATCGCCACAGAAAAGGCAGTTGTCCTTGGCCGTGCAGCGATTGCAAAAGTACATTTGAACACCCCCTTGACCGCCGGACAAAGTCCGGTCAAAAAGCGTGCTCTGGTGATTGGCGGCGGTATTGCCGGTATCCAGACTGCTTTGGATATTGCTGATGCCGGTTTTGAGGTGGATATCGTCGAAAAGCAGCCTACCATCGGTGGCAAGATGACCCAAATTGATAAAACTTTCCCCACCTTGGACTGTGCAGCTTGTATTTTGACCCCCAAGATGGTGGATGCCGCCCAGAATGAAAAGATTCATATCTATTCTTATTCTGAGGTTGAGACTGTAAAGGGTTTTGTCGGTAATTTCCAGGTTACCATTAAAAAGAAAGCACGCTATGTGGACGAGACAAAGTGTACCGGCTGCGGTCTGTGTACTGAAAAATGTCCTCAGAAAAAGGTTCCCAACGCCTTCAATCTCGGTCTAGATAACCGTCGTGCGATTTATATTCCTTTTGCCCAGGCTGTGCCTAAGGTAGCTACCATTGATGCCGATTACTGCTCTATGCTGAAATCCGGCAAATGCGGTGTCTGCTCCAAAGTTTGTACTGCCGGCGCTATCGATTATAAGCAGAAGGATGAACTGATCGAACAGGAATACGGTGCAATTGTCGTAGCAACCGGTTTTAATCCTATTAAGCTGGACAAGTATGATGAATTTGCCTATTCTCAGAGCCCGGATGTTGTGACCTCTTTGGAGTTTGAGCGGCTGATGAATGCTGCCGGTCCTACCGGTGGTACACTTCTGCGCCCCTCTGACGGAACCCATCCCCACACCATCGTTTTTGTCCAGTGTGTCGGTTCTCGTTGTGATGACGGTCGCGGTAAATCCTACTGCTCCAAGATCTGTTGTATGTATACCGCGAAGCATGCCATGCTGTGCCGGGAGAAGTATCCCGATACGGAAGTTTATGTTTTCTACATTGATGTCCGTACTCCCGGAAAGAATTTTGACGAATTCTACCGCCGTGCGGTGGAGGAATACGGTGTCCACTATGTCAAGGGTATGGTGGGCAAGGTGGTACCGCAGGACGGCAAGCTGAAAGTCCAGGCATCTGATCTACTGGGTGGTCAGCAGCTGCATATTGATGCGGATATGGTCGTGCTGGCAGCTGCCATCGAACCGGACGAAAC
>JAZRLE010000054.1:0-15496 GCA_045646665.1 Faecousia sp.
CCGGAGTTCAGCAGGTGGATGATACCGTTGGATTCAGCTGCTTTGCCCTCCAGCTTGTAGCCGGTGACACGCTCGGTAGCCTCGCCGGACCAGTAAGTGCGGACATCGGCAAAAATCTGGGCGCGGTGGGTCAGCAGACGCATCATCAGCATACCCATACCGTTGAGAATGTCGTTTTCGGTAGCCAGGGTGTAGGGCTCGCGGGCGCCTTCGTAGTCGAAGGTGGAGCTCAGCAGTGCCTCGGGGTAGTCACAGTTGGGCCAATGGTCGGTCCACTGACGCTGACCCTGGAAGCCGCCGGCGATGGCGTTGTGACCGACCTTTTCTTCCTCGAAAGCGTCGGGCAGGTTGGGGTTACCGGCCATCAGATCCTTGATGATGCAGTACATCTTAACGGTGAACTCCCACTGCTTTTCCTTCTCTTCGGGAGTGAACTTGATGCGAACCTTTTCGCCCAGGAACTCCACCTCTTCGGGGTTGTCGTCGCGACCTTCCTTGCAGTGTTCCTTGGTCCAGGCCAGTGCCTTTTGGAAGTCTTCTTCGTTGTAGATGCCCTCTTCCATACGGCGGAGGATCTCTACCTCGTCCACGGACTCAACGCGCATACCGAAGTAGGTCTCCATCATATCCTGATCCATAATGGAGCCGGCAATACCCATACACTGAGAACCGATCTGCAGGTAGGACTTACCACGCATAGTGGCAACGGCTACAGCGGCGCGACCGAAGCGCAGCAGCTTTTCCTTGACATCTTCGGGGATCTGGGTGACCTGATCCCGATCCTGTACCTCGTGACCGTAGATACCGAAAGCGGGCAGACCCTTCTGAGCATGACCTGCCAGAACAGCGGCTAAGTACACTGCGCCGGGACGCTCGGTGCCGTTGAAGCCCCAAACACCCTTAATGGTGTGAGGATCCATATCCATAGTCTCGGAACCGTAGCACCAGCAGGGGGTGACGGACAGAGTGATGGACACGCCTTCCTTCTTGAACTTGTTGGCGCAGGCAGCTGCCTCGGGGACACGACCGATGCAGGTGTCAGCCATAACGACCTTCACAGGCTCGCCGTTGGAGTAGAACAGGTTCTCCTCAAACAGCTTCTTAGCGGACTCGGCCATTGCCCAGACCAGGGGCTCCAGAGATTCACGCATCATCTGGGGACCGCGACGGCCGTCAACGATGGGGCGAATGCCGATTACGGGATAATCGCCGACATATCTGTTTTTTGCCATAATAATTTCCTCCTGATTCTCGCCGCAAGATGCGGCAGTTGATTACTTTTTATAAAAACGCGATTGCGCTTTATACAATATAAATATGCTTACGGGGTGATCCGGCATTTTAGCCGGGTAATGCGGGGTTCTCCGTCGTAGCCGTCCAGCCGATCCAGCAGATGCCGGGCGGCGGTCTGACCGATGAGATGGTCCGGCTGCTGCACCACCGGCAGGGGCGGTTTCATCATAGAGCAGGTTTCCACGCTGTCAAAGCCAAAGACATCAATTTCTTCGGGGATATGTATGCCCCGTTCCCGGGCGGCGGTGATAAAACCGATGGTGATATCATAATTGGTAGTAAACACAGCGGTGGGAGGCTCTTTTTGCTGCAGAAGCGATTCGCAGCTGCGGTAGCCGGTGGCAAAATCATTTTCGCCGCTGAGGACCAGATTATCATCGTAGAGGATATCTGCATCCGCCAGTGCTCGCAGATAGCCGACCATCCGTTCCTTGGCGGTGTACACGGATTTGGGTCCGGTGATGATGGCAATCCGGCTGTGTCCCTTGTCAATGAGTGTGTTCACCGCGTGATAGACCACATCGGCATTGTCTACTGTTACCGAGTCGATATCGATTCCTTGAATCATCCGGTCAATCTGCACAATGGGGATGCCGCAGTTGGCGGTCAGCTCGATAAATTCTTCGGCTGACAAATCCTCCGGGGCATAGATCAAACCGTCGATGCCACAGGTGAGCATAAATTTTAGGTTGTCCCGTTCCATACCGTGGTTGGCTCCATAGCTGGAGATCAGGCAGTGGTAATCCTTTTCCCGAATGACCCGGGAGAGCGCCATGACCACATTGCCGTAGAAGGGGGCGGTCATATCGGGCAGGAGAACACCCACGCTGCGGTTGCGCCGGGATTTCAATCCTCGGGCGAAGGGGTCTGCGTGGTAATCCAAAGCGGCAATGGCATTGCGGATGGCATCGGCATTTTCCTGCCGGACATGTCCGCCGTTTATGTATTTGGAAATGGTGGATGGCGCAACACCTGCCATTTTCGCCACATCCTTAATGGTTGCCATTGTTTTCCTCCTTTTTAACCCTATAAAACGAAACGATTCGCGCGTTTTTTACACCACTACGGAAATGCTTTCTTTTATAATATAAAAAACTTTTTGTGCTGTCAATACAATTTCTTAAAAAAATATGTTGATTTTTTAGGCAAAGTTTATTATAATACCCATGTAGACACAAACAGGGGTCTGTAGTGAGCAATAGTACACAAGCGAAACGATTCGTTTTTGTGCAGTTTATAAAAAAGCCGCCTTTTTTCGACGGTGTCCTCTCCTGTGCTGTTCTTGTGCAGATCTCGGATCTGCAGATTCAGAAGAAGGCTTCTGCCTTTTCTGTGACCAATGATTTATACAATATGAAAGGTGATGTTGGAATGGGCGAAACAATTCTGAAAATGCAAGGTATTCAGAAATATTTCTCCGGTGTACACGCACTGAAGGGTGTTAATTTTGAACTGAAGGCCGGAGAAGTCCATGCACTGATGGGCGAAAACGGTGCCGGCAAGTCTACATTAATTAAAGTGCTCTGCGGTATCCACAAGCGGGATGACGGCACCGTCGAATATTTTGGCAAGGAAGTCAGCTTTGCGAATATTGCCGAATCTCAGGCAGCCGGTATCAGCGTGGTCCACCAGGAACTGAATATGATGAACCACCTGACGGTGGCGCAGAATATGTTCATCGGACGGGAGCCGAAAAAGGGCATCAGCATTGACGATCGCAAAATGATCGCAGATGCAAAGGCTATGTTTGACAAGATCGGCGTGAAGATCGACCCTACAATTAAATTGGGTGAACTGACCGTCGGTAAGCAGCAGATGGTGGAGATCGCCAAGGCCATCTCCCGGGACTGTAAGCTGCTGGTTCTGGACGAGCCTACCGCCGCGCTGACCCAGCCGGAAGTGGAAGAGCTGTTCAAGATCATGCGGGAGCTGAAGGAAAAGGGCATCGGCATGATCTATATCTCCCACCGTATGGACGAGATCAACCGCATTTCTGACCGGGTGACCGTTATGCGTGACGGCGAATATGTTGACACCGTCAACACCGCCGATGTCACCAAGGACGATATCGTGAAGATGATGGTCGGTCGTGTCATCATGGGCGACAAGAAGGAAGCTTCCGCTGTGCCTGCTGATGCGCCTGTGGTTTTGGAGGTCAAGCACCTCAACGCAGGCAAAGAAGTCAAGGATGTCAGTTTCCAGCTTCGCAGAGGCGAGATTCTTGGTTTTGCAGGACTGATGGGCGCCGGTCGTACCGAGGTTGCCCGGGCGCTTTACGGCGCTGATCCCAAGCAAACAGGTGAAATCTACATAAACGGTAAGAAAGTCAACATCAAGACCCCTGAGCAGGCGGTCAAGAACGGCATTTGCTACCTGTCCGAGGACCGGAAGCGTTACGGTTTGATGTTAGGTAAGTCTGTGGCAGAGAACTCCGCCATTGCATCTGTTGATAAGTTTGTCAAGTTCGGCTGGATCGACGATAAGGAAATTGCCAAGGTTTCCGCAGAAACCAACGCACTGCTGCGCACCAAGACCCCCTCTATGGAACAGCTGCTGAAGAACCTCTCCGGCGGCAACCAGCAGAAGGTCATCATCGCCCGCTGGCTGATGAAGGATTGTGACATCTTTATTTTCGACGAGCCTACCCGTGGTATCGATGTGGGCGCCAAGAGCGAGATGTACACATTGATGGAGGATCTGGCATCCAAGGGCAAGTCTGTCATTATGATCTCCTCCGAACTGGCGGAGATCCAGCGTCTCAGTGACCGGGTCATCGTAATGTGCGAAGGTCGCATCACCGGTGAGCTGGACATCAAAGACGCCACCCAGGAAGAAATTATGAAATACGCCACCATGCGTGAGTGATATTAAGGAAAGGGAATGAATACAATGAAACTTAACAATCAGAAAAAACCTTTTAAGATTCAGCAGAATATCATTATGCTCATCGCGACGGTGGTCCTGTTGGGCGCATTCAGCTTAGTGAACCCCAACTTGATCAAAGATAAGTACATGATTCTGAGTATGATTCAGAATTTTGCCCCCTATGCCATTATGGGTCTGGGTGTTACCTTCGTTATCGCCACCGGCGGTATCGACCTGTCCCTGGGTACCGTGACCATCGCTTCCGCGGTTCTGGCCGGTAAGCTGTACACCATGAACATTATCCCCCTGTGGGCGACCATCCCCGTGATGATGGCCATCGGCACTCTGTGCGGTTTGCTGAACGGTTTGATGGTGGCAAAGCTGAAGATCCCCGCATTTATCGCAACTTTGGGTACTATGATGGTATCCCGCGGTCTGTCCGCTCTGCTTGCCGAAGTTCCCAACATCTTCTTCCCCACCGGTAAGTGGTACAACAAAGCTTTCTCCAGCCTGTCTATCGGCGATGTGAGCGCCATTCCTGTAGGTCTGTTCTGGGTCATCGGTCTGATGCTGATCTGCATGTATCTGATGTACAAGAACAAGATCGGTCGCTACATCCTGGCCATCGGTTCCAACGAGGAAGCTACCCGCCTGTCCGGTATCAACACCGATAACTACAAGATCTTTGCATACACCTTCGCAGGTCTGTTCTGTGGCATCGCAGCCATTTTCTACTCTGCAGCATTCCCCACCATCTCCTGCGCTACCGGTAACGGTATGGAACTGGATGCCATCGCCGGTGTCTACATTGGCGGTACCTCTTCTGCCGGCGGCATTGCTTCCGTCTCCGGTTCCGTCATCGGTGCCATCTTGCTGGTGGTCATCCGCAGCGGTTTGAATATGGTGCTGGCAAAGCTGGGCATCAGCCTGAACTCCACCTATGTGACCTATGTGCTCACCGGTGTGATCGTGGTGGTGGCAATTTTGATGGATATCATCAAGACCAACAACCAGAACAAGGTCAAGATCGAAAAGGTCGAGCAGACCAAGAAAGAAACAGCCCCCAAGGCTTAAAAACGAATAAGTGTGAGCCAAAGGCCCACTTAGAATAAGATCAACCATCATAAAAAATAGGAGGAAACACTATGAAAAAGCTTATCGCATTGGCATTGGCACTGGTCATGGTTCTGTCCCTGGCTGCGTGCACTACCCCCGCTGACAAAACAGATGGTACCGGTGCTGCAAACAAGACCGACAAGACCATCGCCGTCATCGCAAAGGGCGAATCCCACGCTTTCTGGCAGGCTGTTAAGGCCGGCGCACAGAAGGCCGCTGACGAGAAGGGCTACAAGCTGACCTTCCAGGGTCCCGCCAGCGAAGACCCCAAGGATGTTCCCAGCCAGATCACCATGGTGCAGACCGCTCTGTCCAACAATGTTGACGGTATCGTTCTGGCTACCATCGGCTCCGGCTTCGGCGAACTGCTGACCCAGGCTTACGACAAGAAGATCCCCGTTGTTACCTTTGACTCCGGCCTGAAGGCTAAGGAAGACATCACCGAGGGTAAGAACCCCATCGTTGCTCACGTTGCTACTGACAACAAGGCTGCTGCTAACATCAACGGTGAGAAGCTGTTCGCTGCTATCAAGGACGAGATCGCAAAGGCTACCGCTGACGCTCCCTACGTAGTTGGCATTATCCAGCACGACGAGACCCAGACCGGTATCGACCGCGCTGCCGGCTTCGAGGAGAAGTTCAAGGCTCTGGCTGACGCTGACGAGACCACCAAGGGTAAGTACAAGATCGAGAAGGAAGTAAAGCCCGGCGACGCTAACCAGGCTTATGTTGCTGCTCTGGAAGCTCTGCATCAGAAGGGCATCAAGGCTCTGTTCATGACCAACGAAGGCGTTGTTAAGCAGGTTTACGATGCCACCAAGGCTGCTGAAGGCAAGTATGACAGCATCATCTTCTGCGGCTTCGACGCTGGTACCAAGCAGCTGACTTGGATGAAGGAAAATGCTACTCCCAAGCTGGTTGGCGCTGTTGCTCAGGACTCCATTCAGATGGGTTACGAGGCTGTTCTGCAGTGCATCGCTGCTGTTGAGGGCGGCAAGGCTGTGAACAAGGACATCGTTGGTACCTGGTACGACTTCTCCACCATGATGGATATGGTTCAGAAGGACCTGGCTTACACCGACTCCGATGCCGACAAGGCTGCCATTCTGGGCAAGTAATTATCACGCAAGTCAATCTTAACGGCTAAAACCGACCGGCACCACTTCGGTGGTGCCGGTTTTTCAAAAACCGTCACAACTGAATATCAAACAGAAGAATTCTTCTGTTTGGTATTGAATTGTGAAGGGAAAAGGTGTATAATACAGGGTGGAAAACCTGTTAATCCCTGCCCTTTGCAACAGGAGGTTACCGTATGACGAGAAATCTGTTAGCATTCGATCTGGGTGCCAGCAACGGTCGCGCTATTTTAGGTCGGTTCGACGGTGAGAAAATCACCATGCAGGAGCTGCACCGCTTCGAAAACAACTACATAGAAATGAACGGTGTGTTCTACTGGGACACCCCCTATCTGTACAATCAGCTCAAGCAAGGCTTAATCGCTTTCAAGCAGGGTGGCTTTGGCGAGCTGGACGCCTTCGGTATCGACACCTGGGGCGTGGATTACGGTCTTTTGGACAAGAACGGTCACCTGACCGGAGTTCCCCGTTCCTACCGGCTGGGCGTGCAGGCGGATATTGACGCGGTAAAGGCAAAGGTTCCTGCGGATGTGCTGTATGAGCGAACCGGCATCGATACCAATCTGACTTTCAACACCGTCTATCAGCTCTACCGCCGCCTGCGGGAAGAAGATTCCGCATTGGAAATGGCGGAGACGATGCTGCTGACCCCTGACCTGCTTGGTTACTTCCTCACCGGAAGCAAGGGCACCGAGTATACTATTGCAACTACCACAGGCTTGTATAACCCCACCACCCGGGATTGGGATTGGCAGACCATTGATACCCTGGGTCTGCCCAGAAAGATCTTCACCAAGATCGACAAGACCGGTACCATCCGGGGTCATCTGAGAAAAGAACTGTGCGAGGAGATCGGATTGAATCCTGCGCCCTTTGTGGCGGTGGGCAGTCACGATACCGCCTCGGCTGTTGCCGCCATCCCCGGCACAGGTAGTTTCGCCTTCTGTTCCTCCGGCACCTGGAGTTTGTTCGGTGCGGAAATGGACAAGCCGGACTTAAGCGCCCAGGCAGCTGAGCATAACTTTTCCAACGAAGGCACGATTCAGGGTACCTTCCGTCCTCTGAACAACATCATCGGTATGTGGATCATTCAGGAATGCCGCCGGGATTGGATCAAGGCAGGCATTCAGATGAGCTGGGACGAGATTGTTGTGCAGGCGCGGAAAGCAGAACCTCTGCGGTCAATCATCAACCCCGATGCGCCCCAGTTCTATGCCGGCGGCAATATGGTGCAGAAGATCAAGGATTTCTGCCGGGATACCCAACAACCTATTCCCGAAACTGTCGGACAGATTGCCCGGTGTGTGTATGAATCTCTGGCGCTGAAATACCGCAATGCGCTGGAGGGTTTGGAAGCCATGAAGGGTGAGCGCATCGACTCGCTGAACATCGTGGGCGGTCCCATCAACAACAAATTCCTCAATCAGTTGATCGCTGATTCTTTGGACAGACCCGTGATCACCGGTCCTGTGGAGGGCGCTGCCATCGGCAACCTTTTGACACAGGCGATGGCGCTGGGAGATATCAAGGATCTTGACCACCTGCGGCAAATCGTCCGCAACTCCGAAACCGTGGAATACTGGCAGCCCAACCATACTGAAAACTGGGAAGCTGCTTATCAAAAGTTACTTACATTCTTGAAATAATCAAAAGGAGATGTTTATATGAGCGTAGATATGACCAAATGGCAAGAGCTTGCCAAGGCAAACATCCACAACCGTCCCGTCGGTTCCGGTCGTCTGGCAGGTAAGATCACCATCGTCACCGGTGCTGCTCAGGGCTTTGGTAAGGGTATTGCCGAGGAACTGTACAACGAGGGTGCGACCATCATTATCGCCGATATGAACCTGCCGCTGGCAGAGTCCGTCGCCAAAGAGATGGGCGAGCGGGCGTGGGCTATCGCCGTGAATGTGTCCGATGAGGAAAGCTGCGCCAATATGGTTGCCCAGGTCGTAGAGAAGTTCGGCGGCTTGGATATTATGGTCGCCAATGCCGGTGTTGTCCGTTCCGGTCCCATCGCCACCTTCGAAAAGAAGGATATGGACTTTGTCACTTCCATCAACTATACCGGTCTGTTCCTTACCTGCAAGTATGCTGCGATCATTATGCAGGCTCAGCACGAGGCTGACCCGGAGGCCACCTTCGATATCATTGCCATGTCCTCCAAATCCGGTTTGGAAGGTTCCAACAAGAACTTTGCCTATGCCGGTTCCAAGTTCGGCGCCATCGGCTTGGTGCAGTCTTGGGCATTGGAGCTGTGCGCCTACAATATCAAGGTCAATGCCATCTGCCCCGGCAACTATTTGGACGGTCCTCTGTGGTCCGACCCCGAGAAGGGTCTGTTTGTCCAGTACCTGAATGCCGGCAAGGTGCCCGGCGCCAAGACCGTTGCCGATGTCCGTCGGTTCTATGAGGCAAAGGTGCCCATGAATCGTGGCTGTCTGCCCATTGATGTTGCCCGCGCAGTGATGTACTGTGTGGAGCAGAAGTACGAAACCGGCCAGGCCATCCCCGTTACCGGTGGTCAGGTCATGCTGAACTGAGAAAATTGCCATGATTGATATTAAAATTCTTGAAAAACTGAATGCACCCACCAAGGCAGAGCGCCTTGCCAATCTGGCGGAAGTGCTTGACACCACAGTCTTCCCGCCTATGGTGCCCCAATACATCAATAACCACATCCACACCACTTATTCCTTCTCCCCCTATTCTCCCACCGCTGCGGTCTATGCCGCCCGGATGGAGGGTCTTTGCACCGCCGGTATCATCGACCACGATTCCATCTCCGGCGCAGAGGAATTTTTGGAGGCAGCAAAGCTGGTGGATATGCCCGTGACCATCGGTATGGAGGCGCGGATCTCTATGGACGGCACCCGTCTGGAGGGTCGTCGCACCAACAACCCCGATCAAGTGGGTGTCAGCTATATGACCATCCAATCTGTTCCCCACGATAAGATCGGTGTGCTGACCGAGTTCTTCAAACCCTATCAGGCTGCCCGTCACACCCGGAACCGGAAGATGATTGAAAAAATCAACGAGTTGGTGGGTGTTTCTCTGGACTATGACCGGGATGTGCTGCCCCTTTCCATGGCGGCAGAGAACGGTGGTGTCACCGAGCGGCATCTGATGTACGCGCTGGCCATTGAACTTACCAAGCAGGTGGGCAAGGGTCAGCCGATGATCGACAAGCTTACCAGCCTGGGTATGAACATTTCCGAAAAGCAGAAAACCCTGCTGCTGGATACCGAGTATCCCTTCTATGAGTACGATGTGCTGGGTATGCTGAAGGGTACCTTCGTGCCGAAGATTTTCATTGACGCTACCGACGAATGTCCCAAGCTCAAGGATATGGTCAAGCTGTGCAAAGAAGTGGACGCTTACCTGTGCTATGCTTACCTTGGCGATGTGGGCGACTCCGTCACCGGCGACAAGAAGGCCCAGAAGTTTGAGGACGATTATCTGGAAGACGTGTTTGAATGTCTGAAGGAAGAGGGGGTCACCGCTGTGACCTATATGCCCACCCGGAACACCCCTGCTCAGCTGGAGCGGCTGCGCGGTCTGTGCGATCAGTACGGTATGTTCCAGATCTCCGGTGAGGATATCAACACCCCCCGGCAGAGTTTTATCATCAAAGCAATGGAAAATCCCATGTTCCAAAATCTGATCGACGCCACCTGGAAGTTGATCGAACATGAGAAAAATACTTAATTACAATATCAGGAGGATATAGTTATGAATACCAAAGCAGTAAGACTTCACGGCAAAAACGACCTGCGGCTGGATGAGATCACCCTTCCCGAGGTAGGTCCCGACGATGTACAGGTCAAGATCATTTGCGACTCCGTTTGTATGTCCACCTATAAGGCAGCACTGGAGGGCGAGGACCACAAGCGCGTGCCCGACAATGTAGCTGAGAACCCCACCATTATGGGTCACGAGTTCTGCGGCGACATCGTTGCTGTGGGCGACAACTGGAAGCATAAGTATAAGGTCGGCGACAAGTTCTCCATCCAGCCCGCTCACTTCTACAAGGGCTCTCTGATGGCTCCCGGCTACTCCTACAACTACTGCGGCGGCTCTGCTCAGTACGGCAATGTCCCCATCGAGACCTTGCTTGCCGACTGCCTGCTGCCCTACAACTCCGATACTTATTTCTACGGCTCCGTGGCAGAACCCATGAGCTGCATCATCGGCACCTTCCACGCAATGTACCACACCAAGGCCGGTTCCTATGTCCATGAGATGGGCATCGTAGAGGGCGGCAAGATGGCACTGCTTGCCTCCGTTGGTCCTATGGGTCTGGGTGCTATCGACTATGCGCTGCACTGCGATCGCCGTCCCAGCCTGCTGGTCGTCACCGATATCGATGATGCCCGTCTGGAGCGCGCTGCTTCCATCTACACCGTGGAAGAGGCAAAGCGTTGCGGCGTGGAGCTGCACTATGTCAATACCAAGATGGAAGGCGCTACCGAGTATCTGCGCTCCCTCACCGGCGGCACCGGCTATGACGATGTGATCTGCTTTGCTCCCGTTAAGCCCGTTGTTGAGCAGGCTGACGATATTCTGGGCTTCGACGGCTGCCTGAACTTCTTCGCAGGTCCTACCGACTCTCAGTTCAAGGCCAACTTCAACTGGTACAATGTGCACTACCTGTACACCCATGTGGTGGGCACCTCCGGCGGTAACACCGACGATATGAGAGAAGCTATCGAAATGATGACTGCCGGCAAGATCAACCCCGCTGCAATGATCACCCACATCGGTGGTCTGAACGCTGTGGTGGACACCGTTCTGAACCTGCCCAAGATCCCCGGCGGCAAGAAGCTCATCTACAACCACATTGAGATGCCCTTGACTGCTATCGCTGACTTCGGCGAGCTGGGCAAGACCGATCCTATGTTTGCAGAACTGGATAAGATCTGCAAGGCCCATAACGGTCTGTGGAACGCAGAGGCTGAAAAGTATCTGCTGGCAAATGCCAAGTCCAACGCATAAAATCACATATGAAAAGGGCGCGCCGTTGGTGCGCCCTTTTTGCCTACCATTATAGGTTTTGTGACATTGACAAAAAAACTGTAACAATATACTATGTAGGCATACAGCGTTATGCTTGTAGTTAAGGAGTTGGTTGTATGAAACGCGTATTTTCTGCATTGCTCGTGGTACTTATGTTGCTGAGCTGTTTTGCCGGTTGCACCAAGCCTGCGTCAAACAATGGCACTACAGGCACTTCAGCAAACAACACCTCCGAAAGCACTCTCACCGTCAACCCCGACGGTCTTTCGCTGGAAGAAGACGGTGTTGTGTATGAATCCCTTGCCCAAAAGGCTGTGGTCAAGACCGCTCTTGCGTATCTTGCCCGTGGTACCCGTATTCAGTATGACGATACCCGTCTGAATGTAAGAAGCGCCCCGGAAGCGAACGGTGCCCTGTACCGCTGGCAATCCGGTGTCCGGAAGTCACCCGAGGAATACACCACCCAGCATACCGGTTATTCCAACTGCGCCGCCTTTACCTATGAGGTGTATTTAGCGGCATTGAACCTGAATGTGGGCGTCAATTACACCGAAGGTCTTGCCGCCATCAAGGATGCCCGGCGGGCATACAGATACAATCCCACCGGCAAAGAAACCGATGCAGAAAAAGCCGCTGTCCAAGAGGCGTTCCTCTCTACCTTGAAAATGGGCGATATTATCGTGGTCCGCAGACACGACACTTCCGGTCACGCTATGCTCTATGTGGGCAGTAAGGTGCTTGAAAATGTGGAAGGCTACAAAGGCGCTGCCGCAGAAGGTGTTGATGATAACGGTGTCCCCAACGATACCGGCTATGTTTATGATATCATCCACAGCACCGGCAGTAGCTATAACTATGAAAAAGCCACCGAAAAATATGAAAAGCACGGTACGATCCAAATTACCGCCGCAAACAGTTTGTTTGATTCCAAATCCTACAGTTATGTGTTCGGCAAGTTAACAAGCCTTACCATCATCCGCCCTTTGAACGTATTCAAAAAGGATGTGCCGGAGAATTCTAAAAACCGGATGCTGTATATGGAGAATATCATCGCAGAAAAGCTCTCCTCCCACACTGTGGGTATGACTGTGAACCCCGGCGATCACATTACATATACCTTCTCCATTACCAACAAGAACAAGACCGATGTAACCTTGGAAGTGAAGGATACCCTTCCCGAAAACACCACCTATGTATCCTCTGAAAACTGCACTGTGGACGGTGTGAATCTCAGCTGGACAGTGAAGGTTCCCGCGGAACAAACGGTGACGGTTTCCTATGTGGCAAAGGTGAACACCGATGTGCAGCCCGGTCAGTGCGTAGAATCCAAGGGTGGCTCAGTGGGCGGTATTGCCACTAATTGCCCCAAGGTGTATGTGGGCACGACCCTGACAGAAGCCCAACAGACAGCTCTTCGCAATGCCGTTGCTGCCAATACCGACTCTAAACTCCGGGGTATGGCTCTGGCGAATGCTCTGTATAATGAAGTTTTGGATACCAAGGACATTCTGCCCGATGATTATGCTACAGTTTTAAGCGGTATTTTCCGTCCTGCCGGCAACTATTTCTACATTGAGTGGAATGAAAGCGCCTATAGAGATGCCGTTGTACCCGGTTTGTTTGGCGGTCGCTATGTGCCTCAGCGGAGTGTTTCTGTAGATCTGATGCAGCAGGTGCAGATGCACGAGAACAACCGTACCCGCCTGCCACAGACGGAACATCTGATCGCCGGCGATATCATCATTGCTGCCCAGGATGCCAAGGCAGAAAAGCAAAAGCTGTATCTGTTCACAGGCGAAAAAATGCTGGATCTCAACAGCGGCGACACGTTGACTTATTTGGAAACGCAGGAATGTTTGGAACCCATTATGGCATGTAACCGTTTTGCTGTTCTTCGCCCCTCTTTGTTGCTGGATAAAACCGCACAGTAAAGGAGTCTTTTAATGAAACGATTTTTTGCATTGCTTTTCATATTGGCGTTAACGGTGGGCTGGTTTACAGGCTGCAATAAGGATAGTGCCGACAATGCGCAGGATTTGACAGTGAACCCTGACGGACTTTCTTTGGAAGAAAACGGCATTGTGTATGAATCCCTTGCGCAGAAGGCGGTTGTCAAGACCGCGTTGGCATATCTTGCCCGGGGCGACCGCGCCCAGTATGACGATACCCGCTTGAATGTGAGAGAAGCGCCTGCTACTGATGGCGTGCTGTATCGCTGGCAGTCCGGCGTGCGCAAATCGCCCGAGGAATATACTTCCCAGCATAACGGATATCTCAACTGCGCCGCCTTTATCCATGATGTATATCTGGCGGCACTGGATCTGGATATTGGTGTCAATTACACCGGTCACTTGGCTGCCATTGACGATGCCCGCCGTGTGTACCAATACCTGCCAACAGGTAAAGAGACCGCAGAAGAAAAAGCCGCGGTAGAACAAGCATTTTATGCGACTTTAAAGATGGGCGATATCATCGTAGTCCGGGATCAAGGCAATTCCGGCAACGGTCACACCACCCTGTATGTGGGTACGGATGTAATGAAAATTGCCGAGGGTAAGGCGCTTACAGAGGATACGATCTATGACTGTGTCCACAGCTCCGGTACCAACTACATCTACGAGAGCGTTACCGAGCAGTACGAAACAAACGGTACAGTGGGAAAAACCACCACAAGGCACCTGTTTGACAAAACAAACAGTCGATATGCTTTCAAGCTGAAAAGTCTCACCATTATCCGCCCGCTGAATACCTTTGACAAGGAAGTGCCGGAAAATTCCAAAAACCGGATGCTGAATCTGCAGAACATTGTGGCGGAGAAGCTCTCCTCCCACAGGGCAGGTATGACTGTGAATCCCGGCGGCAATATCACCTATACCTTCTCCATTACCAACAAGAACCAGACCGATGTGACCTTGGCGGTGAAGGATACTGTTCCCGAAAACACCACCTTTGTGTCTTCTGAAAATGTCAGCAAAATAGGAAAAAATCTTACTTGGACGGTCACGGTTCCCGCCGGTGAAACAAAGACAGTTTCCTATGAGGTAAAGGTCGGCAGCAGAGTCAAAGCCGGCGCGTATATCGAAAGTACCGCAGGCTCTGTGGGCGGTGTTTGCGTGAAATGCCCCGATGTATACGTGGGTACCACGCTGACCCAGGAACAGCAGACAGCGTTGTGCGGCGCTGTTGATGCCTATGCAGATTCCGATTTGCGGGGTATGGCGCTGGTCAATGCCGTATATGGGGATGTGCTAAATGACAAGAATCTGCTTTCCGAGGATGCTGTCACGGTTCTTGGCAAGCTATTTCACGCAGACGGCGACTATTTTTACCTGGAATCGGAGAAAAATGCGTATACAAATGCCATTGCGCCCGGTTTGTTCGGCGGTCGCTATGTGCCACAGCGAGGCAAGACAGAAAGCCTTGCACAACAGCTCCGGCGGTATGAGGACAACCGTACCCGGCTACCCAAGGTCGAGCAGCTGATAGCGGGCGATATTCTCATTGCTGCGCAGAATGCAGAAGGTACCCGGCAAAGGGTATTTCTGTACACCGGGGAAAAATTCCTGAATGTAGACACCTTCGTTTATGTAGAGCCGGAGGTTGCCCTAACCCCCACCTTGAGCTACAACCGTTTCGCCGTTCTCCGTCCTTCTTTGATGTTGGATAACAAAAAATAAAACGCAAAAGACCCTCCGGTTTTCACCGGAGGGTCTTTATTGATGAAATTACTTCAGGGCAGCCTTAGCCTGCTCAACCAGAGCAGCGAAAGCGGCGGTGTCCTGGATAGCCATCTCGGACAGGCTCTTGCGGTTCATCTCGATGCCGGCCTTCTTCACACCGTTCATGAAGGTGGAGTAGTTCAGACCGAAGGGCTTCACAGCAGCGCTGATACGGGTGATCCACAGTCTGCGGAAGTCACGCTTTTTCAGCTTACGGCCAACGTATGCATAGTTGCCGGACTTCATGACCTGCTGCTTGGCCATCTTAAAGTGACGGGACTTAGAACCCCAGTAGCCCTTGGCCAGCTTCAGGGTAGCATTTCTTCTCTTGCGCGTCATCATTGCGCCTTT
>JAZRLE010000055.1:0-23887 GCA_045646665.1 Faecousia sp.
TAAGAGTCTCAGTGCGGACATTGGGTATTCCCCCACGAAGGGCAGTATTGAAAGCAGGGTGTGGACATGACTGCCCGGTCTGATCGTGATCATATTTCTACCTCCATAGTAATCGTTTGTATTCAGGCACTGAGACTCGCCTCCTGGCCTAAATCCAGTGCTGAAGGGGTGTTAAAAAACCGTTGCGGCACAATGGTTTTTCGGTTTTCAGTTTATACGTCAGAGCAACATACGTAAAAATGCACTTTTTTACGATCCTTTTTCGGCCGTTTCCTGCATTTTTCCGTTATTTGATTTCCGTATGTTTTTCTCCTGTGAAAGCCATGCTCCAAACTCATTTCGAGGAACGATAAACACCTCTGTGGACTCTTCATCGCCGACTACGCTGCAATAATAATGCCGGCATTCAAAGGGTGTATCATCCACCAAAAAGAACATGGCCACGGCATCCACCACGGTGTTGAGTTCGATGTTGTCATGGTCCCGGTATTCCCGTTCCGGACGGTTGCGAACATAGGTATGCCGGAAGATCATCACACAGTCCCGGTAACGAATAGGTGGTCTTTCCCTGGCAAAGGAAGCCAAAACCGGGTACAGGAAACCACGCAAATAGCTGCGGGGAGACTTCTCTTTCCTGGGCAGCAGGATGGGCATACGAAGATAAAACCACCCTTCTTCTGTGAAACTGATATCTACCGGAACGGACTCAGAGATCACTTCCTGAACCATCCTTTCAGCCTGTGGATGACCGGTATTGGCAGGTAAAGCTCTGGTCTTTAGGGCCACCCCTTCTGAGATCTTTGCTGCAGTAACGGATAGCTTTAGGGCAGTTTCCAGGTCTCGGCACTCGCCAATGGTGCGCAGCATCTTTAAAAGCTTCTCTGTCTCCCGGATGGCACTATCCAGTTGCAAACGAAAATACGATTTCTCCGTCATACGGATTCCCCCTGTCTAAGTCAAAAAATGCATTTAGGTCTCCAGGTGCGTACTGTTTCTCTGTTTTCGGTTTAGGTTGTCCCTTATAATTACTACCCCAGGCATTAATACAGTTCCTACTATGCTTACAGTTCCTACCAGAGAAAATTACGCGCGCGTTATATAGGGCAGAAAGTGCAACGCTAATTCCAGACTCATTCTGAATAGGCGCATTCTCCCCAGACTGGTTTTGTTCACGCTCCTCCAGAGCCTTGATAATACGACGGCTCTTCCAGGCAGTATAGCGGTTACCTCTTTCATTGACCGTACCTGCGGTATGCGTATTTTGGGCTGAAATGAGTATTTTGCGGAAAATACTCATAACGGTTTCTTCTTCCGGCATCGGGATCTCATCGCAGGTAGGATAGAATCGGCTATAAATCACACAACCATAGGAATTAGGCAAACGATAAAGCTGGAAACAAGTAGCGTAATTTCTGAAGAAACGCCATACCTTGGTCTTCTCCCAGCCCCAGCGCTTACCCAAGGTCTCCAGAGTCAACATAGAGCCATACTTGCCATACTGGATCACAGGCGAAAGGAAAGAAAATGCGTTTCCATAATCACGGAACACAGTGTGGCACCACAGATCCAACCAGGCATCTGCTTCGTCGAACTTATAGTTCATCTCAGCAAGACGCTCTGTGATATTTCTGGGCATGCAAACGAACCCGTATCCGGGCGTAGCATATACAGCACCATCCATGCATTCCTCACCTGTATACTCCATCACCCAATCGGTGATTTGGTAGGTCAGCAGCTTGGTCTCAGGATCCAGTGTATAAGTCAGGTATCCCAATGTCTTCAGATGATCCAATATCTGAAAGGCCTTTGCGCGGCTTCTGACACCCAGAATGGCTTTTACGCCCACAATGCCGCCTGCCCACATTCCAGGCTCTACAGGGTTCTTATGGCCGCAGTAGGTACCGATTCCCTTGCGGAAAGCAGCACTCTCTGCAAGCTTCAGCCAGTAGCCCAGCCGTCCTTTCAGTTCAGGCATCTCTTTCCGGGGTAATTTGACCCACTTGTACTTCCGTAAACATTTCATTGCAATTTCTCCTTTCTTAAGCCTGCCCGATATAATCCCAGCCCGCCCAGGCGGGTGTCTGATCGGCTCAGCCAACATTTCACTCATTGATGGGCGTCAGCCCATCGGCTTCTTAAAATCTCGCCTGAACCAATCATCCATTCCGCCTGGGTCACAGATTTCTGAGCTGTATGACTGTTCTGAGGCAAGGCGCAAGCTTTGCAGATGGGCTTTGTGCCCTTCGCAAAGCGGCAACGCAGCATCAGGGCGGTCATACAGCTCAGAAACGAGCTGGGATTATATCGGTCAGGCTAAATATAAAAATAGCAGCTCCTGTAGTGTACAAGAGCTGCTTTATAGGGTCGCGTTTTGCATTTGGCGACGGTCGAGGTTTTATATGTTTTTGCTAACAACTTGCTAACAGGACTGTTTTGGACTATATGAAACGGCTGATATCTGCTAACACGACCTGGATTAAAAAGTTTGGAATTTCCTAGGGATTTTGTACTATCTGACACTATTTGAAACGATTATAATTAGAAAAACGGGATAATCGTTTCTCCTAAGCGCAAGGTAGTGAGTCCGAGTCTCGCCGGGGGTGCCAAAACACACAGGTTCTCAGGAGGAACCTGTGTGTTTTTCTTTTCTCTAATAGATTGACAAGCACAATACTTCGTGATACGATGTATAACACAAGAGGAGGTATGGTATGGATATTCAGTTAAAGCGGGGACTTTTGGAGGTATGCGTATTGGCTGCCATCAAAAGCGAAGATTCCTACGGCTACAAGATCATAAAAGATATGAAGCCTTATATCGAACTGTCCGAATCCACCTTATACACCATCCTCAAGCGCTTGGAACTAGCAGATATGCTGACCGTCCGCACCGCAGAACACGGCGGCAGGCTTCGGAAGTATTATCATATCACCGACGCAGGACGCAAGCGCATTGAGGATTTCAAAGATGCGTGGCAGGAGATCTTATCCATACATCGATTTGTGACCAAGGAGGAAGACAGCAATGGATAAACAAGCATTTCTCGCTCAACTTCGCAAGAAGCTGTCCGGCTTACCCCAAAATGACATTGCCGAACGCCTGACATTTTACAGTGAAATGATCGATGACCGTATGGAAGAAGGACTTTCAGAGGAAGAAGCCGTTGCAGCAATCGGCGCTGTTGACGAAATCGCAGCTGACATATCTACCGGAAAAGCCAAAAGAAAACGGAATCCGTGGGAGATCGTACTTTTGGTGCTGGGCTGTCCGGTGTGGCTTTCCCTGCTAATCGCCGCTTTTGCCGTGATCTTTTCGCTTTATGTATCTGTGTGGGCAGTGATCCTTTCTCTGTGGGCTGTTTTTGGAGCAATGGTCTGCAGCGCCCTTGGCATCATTGTTGCCGGTGGTATATTTGCCTTTGGCGGCAGCATTCTTAGCGGAATTGCCATGATCGGTGCAGGCATTCTTTGCGCAGGACTGGCTATCTTCCTGTTCTTCGGATGCCAGGTATGCACAAAAGGCACATTGTTGCTTACAAAGAAGCTCGTTTCACGGATTCAAAACTGCTTCACAAGAAAGGAGGCTGTCTGATGGATAAAAAGACAAAAATATGGCTGATAATCGCCGCTTGTTTTCTATTTGTCGGATGTATCATTTTCGGAGGCGTGATGACAGTGCTCAAATGGGATTTCACAAAACTGTCTACAACCAAATATGAAACCAATCATTATGCGATAACCGAAGACATCAAAGCAATCTCCATCAACACCGATGCTGCCGATATCGTATTTGTGCCTTCTGAAAATGCAGAAAACACAGTTGTGTGTTATGAATACGAAAACGCGAAGCATACGGTTACAGTAGAGGATGCTACACTTATAATTGACGCAAAAGACACAAGAAAATGGTATGAATATATCGGTATCCATTTCCGCACACCAAAAATCACGGTACAGATCGCCGCAGGTGCATACGGTGCACTTTCCGCATTGACTGACACGGGTGATATTGAAATCCCGAAAGCTTTCCAATTCGAAAGCATCAACATTGCAGAAAACACAGGCGATATAACAAACTACGCTTCCGTTTCTGATTTCATCAAAATCAAAACAAACACCGGCAATATCCATTTAGAAAGTGTATCTGCCAATACCATCGACATTTCTGTTTCCACCGGCGAAGTAACCGCCCGGGATATAAGCTGCGCGGACGAACTGAAGATCGGTGTTTCCACAGGTCGGACAGACTTAACCGATATCCGATGCAAAAGCGTGATATCCGAGGGCAACACCGGCAACATTACGATGAAGTATGTAATTGCCGCAGAAAAAATCTCCCTTGAGAGAAGCACCGGCGATGTGAAGTTTGACAGCTGTGACGCAGGGGAAATCTTCGTAAAAACCGACACCGGTGATGTGACCGGCAGTCTGCTTACGGACAAGGTATTTATTACCCGAACCGACACCGGTCGTGTGGATGTTCCGAAGACACTAACCGGCGGCAGGTGTGAGATCAGCACAGACACCGGCAATATCAGAATTACAATCGATTAGTTAACCTGCAAAAAGAGGCAAGCATCAGCTTGCCGCTTTTTCTTGTTGTTTGATTATTGCTCGATGAGGTTGATGCCGACACCGGCATTGGTGGGCAGGTCTTCTCTTGCCTTGGTGATACCGAAGGCGGTGATATTCACCTTGCCGTAACCGCCGAAGACGGAGGTCAGATGCTGACCGGCATGGATGTTGCGGAAGTCCGCATCTTCCACATCGGAATCCTTGAAGTACACCGCACACAACTGACGCTCAGGCAGCACCGTCAGATCCTTGTTTTCGGCTCCCGGCTCACAGCTGACAAGGCGATCGTCCAATGCGTCAACGGCCTTGCAATTTTCGGAATAATACACATCCCGCACCTGCACATTACGAACAGGACCCTGGGCAAAGTACACCGCAGTCAAACCCTGACCGTACATACGGACATTTTCAATCAGCACATCCTTGGCAGCGCAGGACAGGTATACGCCTGCATAGCACCGGCAGGTCAGATTCCGAATGGTGATGTGGTAGGTGTCGCCGTATTTTGCCATACCGTCGGGGTCATCGATTCCTGCCTTGCAATCGCCAATGGCAATGGCATATTCCTGGGGGAAGCGATAGACCGGGACATCGATGGGGCTGTAGCCGCCGGGGCGCTTGGTATTATCTCTGCCGGGGCCGGAGCGCTTGTCGGTGGGGTCGCTTTCGCATTCTGCCATACAATCCTGGATCAGCAAATTGTAGATCTTCCGTCCACCGTGGTTTGCCGTCCGCACAAAGGCACCGGCGGCAGCGCAGCAAACATCCTGCACGAAGATGTTATGGATGGAGTCATCGTACTGAGCGCCACGCATCAGCGGCTCACGATAGTTCTGCAGATTGAGCAGTGCCACAACACTTTCGCCCACCACACCGGTGATATTCTTGATCTGGAAATGGGCGCAGCCGTTGTGCAGGCTGATGCCGTCCTGATCCTGCCACTGGCAGGGCGCATAGAAGTCGATGTCGCTGATATGGACATAGGAGCTGTAGTAGAAGGACATCGCCCGATAGCGCTGGCTGACGATGCGCAGATTGCAGATGGTCACCTGCTCCACATTCATAAAGTAGAACACACTGTTTTCCTGCGGGCTCAAAAGACCGAACTGCTGATAATTATCCTCTGTTGCGCCGGTATGCTCGCCACCGTCTAATAAGGCATTGCCTTTGCCGATGATGGAGATGTTGCTCTGGCGACCCATACGGGTGAAGCCCTTGGGGGTGCCATTACCCGAATTGCGGAAGATGTTGGTGTTGCAATCGTCTGCTTGACGCAGATGGCAATTATCCAGGTAAATGACACTGCCGGTGTACAGCATTATGGAACGGGAGATGTTCCAAATATACTTGCCGGTACGGGCGTTATAACGGGGAATGGTCACGGCGCTGCGGGATTCCTTGGCGGCATCCACGGCAGCCTGGATCATAGCGCTGTCATCTTCCAAATTGGCATAAAAATTGGGGTTAAATTGATCGTACATAATTCTCTCCTCAACTTTCATTTCACATCGATCTGAATATCACCGATACCTGCATTATCGGGAATATCCGGATTGGCCTTGGTAAGTCTTTCGCAGGTAGCTCTTGCATGACCGTAGCCACCAAAGACGCAGGTCAGATTCTTGCCGGCATGGATATCCCGGAATTGAGCATTTTCCACATCGGAATCCTTGAAATACACCGCACAAAGCTGACGCTCGGAGAAGTTGGCAAGGTCTTTATCGTTGTTGCCCTCTTTTTCACATTCCATCAGCCGGTCATCCCACTCGTCCCAGGTCTTGCAGTTTTCGGAGTAGTACACATCCCGCACCTGAATGTTCCGCATGGGACCCTGGGCGAAATACACCGCAGACAGGCCCCTGCCAAACATACGGACATTTTCGATCAGCACATCCTGGGCGGTGCAGGCCAGACACACGCCCGCTAAGCCGCGGCAGGTGAGATTGCGGATGGTGATGTTGCTGGTATCACCCAGTTGGGCGTGGCCGTTGGGATCTCTGTGGTAGAAATCGAAGGTGTTGATGCGGATAGAATAGTCCTGGGCACGATCCCGCTCCGGGTGGATCCAGTTGTAGCCGTTGGAGAGCGGTGTGGGGACAGCACCGGGGCAGATGCGGTCATCGGTAGGGTCGCTTTCGCAGTCGATCATACAGTTTTGGATCAACACATTGTAGATCTTCCGACCACCGTGGTTGAGAATACGAACGAAGGAGTGGGTTGTGGCGCAACGGACATTCTGCACGATGATATTGTGAATGGAATCGTCATAGCCGCACTCCAACATCTTCTCCTGCCGGTAATTCATCAGGTCCGACAGGGCAACCACATCGTCACCCAATGCGCCGGTGAGGTTCTCGATGAGGAAGTGGGAGCAGCCGTTACGCAGGTCGATACCGTCCTGATTGCGCCACTGCCAGGGACCATAGAAGTCGATATTCCGGAACTCCACATGAGAGCTATAATAAAAGACAGCAGCCCAATATCTGTAATTGCGAATATGGAAATTGTTGATCTTCACATTTTCCACATTCATAAAGTAGAAAACACTATCTTCCTGGGCACCCAGCACACCGGCCTCTGCATAGTTCTCCTCGGTGACGCCGGTGGTCTTACCGCCGTCGAGAATACAGTTGCCGATACCCTCGATGGTGATGTTGTACTGCCGACCCTCCCGGGTAAAGCCCAAGGGGGTGCCGTTATTGGAATTGCGGAAAATATTGCAATCGATCAGGTCCATCTGCCGCAGGTGGCAGTTGTCTAAGTAAACAACACTGCCGGTGTGAAGCTGAATGGAGCGACAGATATGCCAGATGTCCTCACCGGTACGCTCGTTATGGCGGGGAATGGTCACGACATCGCCGGTCTCAGCAGCGGCATCCACCGCTGCCTGGATCATAGCGCTGTCATCTTCTAAGTTTACATAATAATTCGGATTAAACTTATCGTACATCGTTTTAGCCCTCCGTGACCTTCAGTTCACCGGTGCAGCCGTTGGTGGGAATATCGCCCCAACGCTTATGGATGCCACTGACCTGCACCTGGCCCTTGCCGCTGCCGCCGAAGAGAGCGGTATGGCCGTTGCCGGTCTGAATATCCTGCACCACAAACTCCTGCACATCCGCATTGTCGAAATACACCGCGCAGGCCTGCTTGGGGTCTTCTCCTGCCGCCTTGCGCTCACCGGCAAAGTACACATCCCGCAGCATCACATTTTTCACGGGAGCGCTGCCGATATAGGCTGCTGCGCCGCCGTGGGCATAAACGCGCACACCGCCGATCAGCACATCCTTGGCAGTGCCGGGGATATTGATCGCTGCAGCGCTGTGGCTGATCACATCCTCGATGGTAAGGTTGTAAGTATCACCCAGCTGGGCAGGGGTATCCTCAGTATCGGGGGTGTCGAAGCCGATCTGGATGGCGCTGTTTATTTTGGTGTTATAAATTTCCGGGTGGATGGGGACATATTCGCCCTTGCCCAATCCCAAAGCCGGACGGGGATCGGTGGGGTCGCTTTCGCTATCGGTCACTACATTGCGGATAAACACATTGTAGATCTTCCGACCACCGTGGTTGAGCAGCTTAATGAGAGATCTGCCGGCGGTGCCACGGACATTGTGGAGGACCACATTGTGAATAGAATCGTCATAGCGGCAATCCCGCATAGGACGCTCCCGGTAATTTTGCAGGTTGGTCAGAGCAACGGCACTGCCCGCGGTGTTTACCGTGATGTTGTCCACCGTCACATGGGAGCAGCCCACATGGACATTGACGCAATCCCGATCCAGACCGGGGCATTGCATATGGATATTCTTGATATGTATATGGGTACTGTACTGGAAGGTCATTGCCCAGAAACGGGGGTTGACAATGTTCAGATTCTCGATTTTCACCTTGCCCACATTGACCATATTGATCATACTGTTGGCCCACAGGTGCTTCACACCGTTTTCCTCCAGGTTTTCCCGGGTAAGACCGGTGGGTTCGCCGCCGTCAAGAACGGCGTTGCCCTTGCCGATAATGCAGATGTGCTTCTGCCGACCGGTACGGCAACGGCTGATGATCTCCTCATAATAGGAGTTGCAGAATATACAGGTATTAACACCGTCTGCCTGCCGCAGGTGGCAGTTGTCCAAAAAGATCACGCTGTCATCGTACAGGCGGATAGCGGTGGTGATTTCCCAGATCCGCTTGCCGGTACGCTGGTTCAGACGGGGGATGGTTACCGCCTCGCCCACCTTGGCAGCAGCATCCACAGCTGCCTGGATCATTGCGCTGTCATCAGCCAAATCAGTGTAGAAGTTCGGATTAAACTTATCGTTCATCATCATTCTCCTTTTTTGAGATCGGCATTTTGTGCCGATTTTTTCCTTGGGGAATCTGCCTTTAGTATATTGATTTGGTATTGATGTGTCAACGATTTTACGCATTTCGAAAATTTTTCGAAACAAATTTCAGGAGTGTTGCAAAAACGCAACACTCCTGAAGTTTATCCCCATTGGGATTTGACTTTTTCCAGCGCTTCAATGCCGGAAACAGAGATGTCCTCTGTCACCACCGGGCTGGTGCGCTTACCCTCCCGGATGCACTTGGCGATGTGATTGACTTCATAGATCAGCTCGTACTCACAAGGATAGTCAATGGTTTCCGGCTCCTGTCCCAGCTTGTGGAACACTGCCGTTCTTGCTTTCCAGTACTGGGGAATCTCCACATAGCCCTGTGTGCCGCAAATGCGGGCGGTGTTTTCCAGTACCGCCTGTGTGCTGTTTTTGATGGAAAACAGGATGCCGCATTCCATTTCACCGGTGAGCACATACTGCCATTCCGTGCCATCCTCCATGGCGGATTTTACGCCGTGAATGCTCTTGATTCGCCCAAAGAGCCACTGCAACAGCTGCACCGCATAAATACCGCTGGATAGCAGCGTGCCGCCACCCAAGGACTGATCGAACAACCAGGTATTGTACCCGGCAGAAAAGCTATGGCTCAACTCGATCATATGGATTTTGCCCAGATACTTCTCCATGATCTTCCGGCGGACTTCCACAATGGCCGGCAGGAACAGCATTTTCTCCGCCTCCATAAAGAACAGGTTCTTCTCCCTTGCCAAGGCAAACAGCTCCCGGGTATGCTCAGCTTTGGTGGTACAGGGCTTTTCGCAGACCACATGTTTTCCCATTTGCAGCGCCTGCTTCGCCAAGGGGTAATGGAGGGCATTAACCGTGGAGATATAGACGATATTCACCTCTTTATCCTCCAACAGCTCACGATGAGAGCCGTATGCCCTGGGGATCTCCCACTGATCGGCCTTTTCTTTTGCCTTTTCCAGTGTACGGGAGGACACCGCCACGATCTCCCCCGCTCCGGCTGTCCGCACTGCCGCAATAAAACGGGGTGCAATGGAGGATGTGCTTAAAATACCGTAACGAAGCTGTTCCATAACCTCTCCTTATTTTTTGCTGATTTTCAACTTACTGAGCATCAGATTGCCGAATTCTGCCCGACCGTCAACAGCGCAGACCTCACCAAAGAGGAACAGACCCAGCGATTGGGTATCCAAGGGTTTATCCAGCAAGCCGGACAATCCGGCGCAACCGAACACGATGGCCTCGGGATCGGCATAAAATGCGCGCATGGTGTCATACACCTTTTCGTGGGGAATATAGCGCAACTTCATTTGGCTGCACACATCCCGTCCGCTCTTGATCTTGCCATCCACACAGGACAGGTGCGCATTCACATTATCCATATCCGAAAGGGTCAGATGCTCAAAATCCGTCTGAGAAAGTCCCAATTCTGTCCGTTTTTGGGCAAGGAATTCCCCGGCATCCACGCCGTCGATGGTGAGAATGGTTCTGGGGTCGGCGATGGTGATATCGCACACCTTCAAAATAGTATCGTGGACGCACAGGGTATCTGCAGTGTAGGTGAATCTGTCATCGGTGAACAACAGCACCGCTGCCTCTCCCCCTCCGGGAATCAGACCCTTGCGGCCGGTTGCGCCGTCAATGGCTGCGCCGCCGCCCACGATGGGGCAGGAAATGATCTTGCACAGCTTTTCCATAAACGCATTCTCGCCGCCCACATTGCCAAAGACCACGATAGCGGCATAGATGCTCTGCTTCTGTGCTGTTGCCTGTACATCGGTCAAAACCCCATCATAAGTACCGGTAAGGGTTACGGATTCGGCAGGATATTCCCGGGTCACTGTGCGGTTTTCCTCATTGCCGCAAACACCGGGTAAGCCCAAGCTGGCACAACCGAAGCCATCTGCCTGATCCCAGGCGCCGGTGGTGGTAAAACAAAGTTTTGTCATATTATGTTCCATCCTTTCAATTCTTTCGGCAATCTACCAGTGACATCGTCTTCACGCCGGGCAACTCCCCGATGGCCGTCACTACAGTCTTATCCTTTTCGGAAAATGCCAGTTCATAAATTGCCTCAGCATAATCCCCTGCCTTGGTCAATGCAGAGAGCTTAAAGGGCATATTTTTCCTTTTCAGCACTTCCTCTACCCGGTCGGCAGTTTGCGTATCCTCCATCCGCACCACCAGCAAAAAGGTCTTTGCCGCCTTTTCCAAAAGCAACAAACAGACAGTGCAAACCGCGCCGATAAACAGGCATCCGATGAGGGTGATCAGATAGAAGCCTGCCCCTGCTGTGATGCCGGCAGCCACTGCCCAGAACAGAAATGCCGTGTCGGTAGAATCCTTGATGGCGGTACGAAACCGCACAATGGACAGCGCACCCACCATACCCAGTGACAGAGCAAGGTTAGAGGTGATGGTCAGCACGATCATACCGCTGATGGCAGTGATCATCAGCAGGGTCAGGCAGAAGCCGATGCCCGCTGCCACATCCTTGCGGATATTTTTATAAACCATCAGAATAAAAACACCTGCCAACAGGGAGACCAGCAGACCCAGCAGGATATCCGTTGCGGTCACACTGGTATCAAACCCCTCCAGCACACTGTTTTTGATGGCATCAATAATACTCATAAGCTCTCTCCTTTATTTTGTTTTCTCTCTGCACAGAGCATATTTGGATACGGACAGTTGCCGGGCAGGCACCGCCGTAAGGTGACGGATGAAATTGGGCATATAGCTGCCATACTTAATTTCCATAATCACCGTATTCCCATCCAGCACCGGAATACCGGCAAGTGTCGGGTCAAAGAGCGCTGACAGTTCTCCCGGCAGCACCCGCAGGTCCGTGTCAAAGGTCAGCCGCAGGTCGGTGCCGGGAAAGTAAAAGGCATCCCGACGGTAGCGCACCGTCACCGCAGGATACAGACCGGATGCGCGCATTTGCGCAGCCAATTCACCGGCAGGTCCGGTAAGGGATCCCGACAGCGGCAGCTGCTCACGGGTCAGCACAGCCGTCTGTTTTTCGGTAAGGATGCCCTCTTTCACCTTCCGCTCCAAGCGAATGATCCCGTCGCCGCAATCATATGTACGCAAGCGGAATTTGGTATGCCGGGACAGACCGTCCTGCTTTTCCAGCAGTGCCGTGTCCATAGGGTCATCGTAATACAAAGAAGTGACTACATAACTCCCCGCTACGCCGTGGGTATCCGGGGTCAGCACCTCCATTGCCCTTGCTTTTAACAGGGCATACTGCCGGTAGTCGATGAGGTATTTTTCTTCGTGCCGCTGTGCCATCACGCACCTCCCGACAGTTTGAATCCGTACTGCCGCATTTGATTATCGGTCAAACCGAAGTATTCCTGCACAAAGCCGGTGATCTTCGGTGTCCGCTCAGCAGGGAACTTCCGCAGGTAATTGACACTTCCCTGCCAGCCGGAATAACTGTATTTCCAGCGGTCGCAGTCCAGCTTCATATCTTCTTTGAGCAGATTTTCCAGTTCGTCTGCCCGGGCGCTGACATTCTCTACTGACCAGATGTTCTCTATTTGCCAGGCAAACCGGCGGATGAAATTCTCCCGAAACTCCGGATTCTTCAAAAGCGCATTGATGAGTTTTGTGGACAAGGAGCCACTGCCGGTGCCGTTCGGATTGGTATAGTCTTTCAGGGTGTTATACCCCGCTGACGAGAAGCTCAGATCCGTGTCATACAACAGCCAAGTCCACTTGATATCCGGCGTCTTGAAAAAGCGGATATTATCGATATCCGTGTTGGCAATGTACATCTGGGCGATCATAAAATCTGTGTAATTGGCAACATCCATCTGAGAGCAGACATACTCATAATGGGTCTGCACGGAAAGATCGTGGGTAGCGGCATAGTTTACCAGCGCCGTGTACTGAGAACTGCTGGTACCGTTGAACTCTGCCAGCGTCACATCCTTCACATCGGCATTGTAGTTGCCTGCCACATAGTTTTCATTGGCTTTCTCCCGGATGAAGTAGACACCCCAAAACTCTCCGTTTAAGTATAGTACCACAGGTCGGTATTTTTGCACCGCCACGGTGGTTTTATCCGCCACCAAAGAAGTCAGCAGCACATCCCGGATGCGGGAATAGAAGGCATCCTGTCCGCTGCAGCGCAGGATAAAGGCCTCATAGCTGTGCAGTCCTGCGTCGCCGAAGAGGGCATAGTCCAAAGAACCGGCGCCGTAAACATCCCGGAAATTCAGAGAGAAGGCTTTCTTCTCCGAGCCTCTGGAATATGCGCCGAAAATAGACAGACCGCATTTGACGGAAAATCCGCTGCCATCGGTTTCAAACAGAGAAACCGATGCTTTTTTCTCCCAATCCTTCCAGAAATTCGCGCCAAAATAGGGATAGGTATCCCCGGCATTGGGACCTTTTGCATAGATGCCCGTCTCCTCGCTCCACAGGTCCTCCGGTTCTGCCACCAAACTCACCACCGGCAAGTTGTGTCCGCCGTTTACCACATAGGTCAGATCCACAACCTCCGACGGCAGTTTTCCCGGCTCATAGGCAATCGCCCGGAGTACCGTAGTTTTCTCCAGCCGGATGGGTCCTGTATAGCAGGTAGAGGCATTGGTTGGTGTGGTGCAGTCGGTGGTGTAGTACACCGTACCGCTGCCGGAGAGGGTCACATCCACAGCTGCAGAGTAACTACCCTGTGCTGTCAGTGCCGACGGCGCAGCAGAAAGCTCCACCTTGCCGGCATTCTGACCGCCGGGTGTGGGAGAAGACAGGCAGGCAAAGCTGCCGGTTCCGTTTTCCCGACCGTAAGCCATATCCGCAGGCAGGTTGGGCAGCACACTGTAGTCTATCACTTTTCCGTCTTTGCTTAAGTAAATGCACTCCCCATCCGAGGACAGATTCACAGGCAGCCGGCTGTAACCGGACAGAGAAATCTCCTTTTCCGACAGCAAGATCACACAGTAGCCTCCCGGCGCCAGTGTCTGATCCGGCAGGGTGAATTCGCCCAGCGCGCCGCTGTCCTTGGAGAAGGTATAATCCTTTAAGTTTACCGGCTTGTCAGTGCCGTTGTACAGCTCCACCCAATCACCGGTCTTACCGTAGGCGCCCTTTAAGTAGGAGGCATTGGCGCTCATCACCTCAGAAATGCGCAGGTCTGCAGGCAGTATTGCCTGCTCATAAAGATCCACACCCGATTGTGTGTTCTCATATCCCAAAGAAATTGCGCCGTTGATATACAGACCGTCGTCCGTTCTTTGCATACTGCGCCCCTGCGCTGCCATTGCGCAGGATACACGGGATGCCCATTTTCCACCGGGGGCAAGCAAGCCCAAGACTTCCTTGCGGGATAGCGCAAAGCCTGTTTCCTCCCGGCTGCAGGCGATAACGATGTAGCCGCCGGGTTGGATGGTCTGCTTGGGCAGGGCATAGGTGTACGGGTCGCCGCCGTCGGACAGATACCAGCCGGTGGTATCTACCCCTTTGTCGGAGATGTTGCGAATCTCCACTACATCGCAAAATCTGCCCTTGTAGGGTACATCGGTTGCAGACAGCAGCAATTCGCTCACCACCAGTGCAGGAGCATCTGCCATGCAGGATGCCTTGAAAGCGGCAGCGCCGGCTTCATCGTTGGCATAGCCCATACTCACAGAGGCAGCGCTGTAATTCCCCTCACTGTCCAGCGCAAGAGAAGTATCCTCACCGGGGAACTGCACCGGCAAGGTGCAATAGCTGCCATCCCGGTCTGTCAAACACAGGACATCTCCGGTAGACAAGGCAAAATTGGCGTGGATCTCGCCGTTTTCTCCCAGATAATTCTCTCCGTCGCAGAACACCACCATGTACGCGCCCGGCGCCAGTGTGATGCTCGGCAGGCGGTAACGGAAGCGGGTCTGCGGTGTATCGGAAAGGCAGTAATTCCCCAGATAAATGGGGTCTGTGCCGCTGTTATACAGCTCGATGGCATCGGAAAACTGTCCGGTTTCATCGGACAGGCTGGACACATTCTGGGTCAGCACCTCGGAGATCTTCAGCACCGGGTTTTCATTCACGCGACCGGTCCGGAATGCCTGCAAACCGGCTTTGTCATTGGAAAATCCGGGGGTGGCTGCATCGGAGATTATATATTCCGGCTGGTTGTACAGCATCACCTGATCGCCGTTCATAGGCATGGTCTTTGCCTGCGCCACAGCATTTCCCCGGGTATCCACCAGCGTTACGGTCTCACCACCGGTGGACTTCAGGGAGAAGCCGGTCAATTCCTGATCCAAAAACAGCAAGCAGTAGCCACCGGAGGCAATGGGCAGATCGCCAAAGGGTTGGCTTTTGGCATTGCCGTCTGTCAGGCAAAAGCCTTTCAGATTGGTATCCTTGCCGCCGTTATACAGCTCCACATAATCCCGGTAGCGTCCGTCATTATCGGCAATGATCGTCTCGTTTTTGGTGCAGACCTCACTGAACACCACTGAGGTGGCATCGATGCCGGACTTGGGCAGTGGATTATCCAAGGTAAGACCCCAGATGATCGCCGCCAACAGACCGACAAACAAGATCACCGGTAGTAATATTCTTTTATCGGTAAATTTCTTCATAAACGAATCCTCATATTCGGTTTTTCGACACATTTATTATACTCTCCCTGCCCTTTGATTGCAAGTATTCCATAGATAGAAAATCCTGCCGTGTTAACGGCAGGATTTTATCTTAATATTGGGTCGGTTCGATATGCCAGATTTCTTCAGCATACTGCCGGATTGTGCGGTCAGAGGAGAATTTTCCGCCGCTGGCAATATTCATCAAGCACTTCCTGCCAAAGGAAAGCCGGTCTGCATAGTCCCGGTTTGCCCGGAGTTTTGCTTCCAAATAGGCTTCATAATCCAAAAGCAGGAAATAATGGTCTGCCTTGTGCCAGTGGGTACCGTCCAGCAGTGCGTGGTACAGCTCCCGCTGGTCATCATCGGTGGGGACAGTGCCGTCCACCAAGGTATCGATCGCCCTACGCAGACGGGGGTTGGTATCATAGATGCCCCGGGCATAGTAGCTGTCCCGGGCGGCATTGATTTGCTCCACGGTGTGACCGAAGATATAGTTATTCTCCATACCCGCTTCCTTGACGATCTCCACATTGGCGCCGTCCAGCGTGCCCAAGGTCACCGCGCCATTTAACATCAGCTTCATATTGCCGGTACCGGAGGCTTCCGTGCCGGCAGGAGAAATCTGCTCGGAGATATCCGCGGCAGGAATGATGGCTTCGGCATAGGAGCAATTATAGTTCTGGACAAAGACCACCTTCAGCTTGCCATCCATATCCGGGTCATTGTTGATCATCCGGGCGATGCGGTTAATATAGCGAATGATCGCCTTTGCCCGGGCATAGCCGGGGGCGGATTTGGCGCCGAACAGGTACACGGTGGGGTAAAAATCCTGCAGGCTGCCATCTTTTAGCCGGAAGTAGATATCCACGATGGACAGAGCATTCAGTAGCTGCCGCTTGTATTCGTGGAGCCGCTTGACCTGCACATCAAACAGGAAATCCGGGTTCAGCTTTATGCCTTCTTTTTTATATACAAGGGCGCATAGCTGTTCCTTTTTCTGCCGCTTGACGGCATGGAACTGGCGCACCAAGTCATCGTCGATCATAGGCTTGAGCCTTCCCAGCATATCTAAGTTTTTCAGGAAGTCACCGCCGATGCGGTACTTGAGTAGTTGGGTCAGCTCCGGATTACACAGACCCATCCACCGGCGGGGGGTCACACCGTTCGTCTTGTTCTGGAACCGCTCCGGGAATGACGCATACCACTGGCGGAACACATCGTCCTTGAGAATTCGGGAATGGATCTCCGCCACACCGTTGACGAAACTTCCCACATAAATGCTCAAATTTGCCATATGGGCGGTATTGTCCCGGACGACAAACAGTTCCGGATGCTCGCTGCGGAGCTTTTCGTCGATCCGCAGGATGATGTCCACGATTTGCGGCACCACAGACCGCAAAAGCTCCAAATCCCACTTCTCCAGCGCCTCTCCCATCACCGTATGGTTGGTATAGCAAAAAGTCTTTTGGGCAACAGCAAAGCTCTGCTCAAAGTCCATACCCTCTGCCATCAGCAGACGGATCAGTTCCGGGATCGACATTGCCGGGTGGGTATCATTCAGCTGCACGCAGTAGAAGTCGGCAAAGTGGCTCAAATCCGTACCGTGAGCGGATTTATACACCCGGAGCATATCCTGCAAAGATGCAGACGACAACACATACTGCTGCTTGATCCGCAGGCGCTTGCCCTCCCAGGTGGAATCATTGGGATAAAGCACTCGGGTAATGTCCTCTGCCTTGTTTTTCTGGGCGAGGGCGCGCAGGTAATCCTGATCGTTGAAAGCATTGAAGTCCAGCTCTTCCTCTGCCTCGCACTGCCACAGACGGAGGGTGCCGATATTTTGGGTGCCGTAGCCGATCACCGGTACATCGTAGGGCACCGCCAAGACCGTATGGTCGGGAAACTGCACTTTTACCGTGTGATTATACCGGCGGTAGGACCAGGGATCACCGAATTTTGCCCAATCGTCAGCATTTTCCTTTTGAGAACCCTTCGCGTCAAAGCTCTGCTTGAAAAGACCGAACCGATATCTTAGACCGTAGCCGGACAGGGGGATATTACAGCTGGCGGCAGAATCCAAGAAGCAAGCTGCCAATCTTCCCAGACCGCCGTTTCCCAGCGCCGCATCCTCCACATCCTCCAAAATCGCCAAGTCCACACCTCGCTGGACGAACAGCTGCTTCATCTCATCCAAAATCCCCAAATTATAGAGATTGGAATAGACGAGCCTGCCGATAAGATACTCGGCAGAGATGTAGTATGCTTTCCTCTGGGGCATACGGGTATGCTTGGCGTGGTTCCAGTTGTCGGAAATCGCCATCATGACTGCCTCGCCCAGGGCTTCGTGCAGCTCCTGGGCGCTGGCCTCCCGCAGGGATACATCGTAAGTGTACTTCAGCTTGGCTTCCGTCCACTTCAAAATATTCAGACAATTATAGCTCATAAAAATCTCCGTTTCTTGGGGTATCACAGCCGCCCGTAGGTTCGGGTCAGCCGGTTTATTTTCTCTGCCAGAGCATCTCCGGCAAAACCGGGCATCGCCCGCCAAGACCAGTTACTGCCGTCGCAGGTACCGGGGAAGTTCATCCGGGCATCACCGTCCAGTTCCAAATAGTCCTGCATCTGCACCACCGCCAAGTCCGCCACACTGGCAAGACACAGGCGAATCATTCCCCACACAGGGTTCTGCGGTTGCCCCATATATTCCATGGCAAACGCTACCGTTCCCGTCGGACTTTCCGCAAACCACTGTTTCAGAGGCATATTGTCGTGGGTGCCGGTGTAGCAGACGGTGTTGGGGGTGTATGTATGGGGCAGGTATTCATTATTACTGTCTGCGTCAAAGGCAAATTCCAAAACCTTCATACCGGGAAAGCCGGAATCCCGTCGCAACCGACGGACATCCTCCGTCAAAAAGCCCAAGTCTTCCGCAATCATAGGGGTATCCGGCAGATGCGCCTTGACCGCCTGTATAAAATCCAGACCGGGACCGGGCAGCCACTTTCCGATTTTTGCGTTTTCTGCCCCAAAGGGTACCGCATAGTAGCCGGCAAAACCGCGAAAATGGTCCAGACGGATCACATCGTACCGCCCGGCGGCGCTCTCCAACCGCCGCAGCCACCAACCGTAACGGTCTTTTTTATGGGCATCCCACCGGTACAAAGGATTGCCCCAAAGCTGCCCATTCTCATTAAAGCGGTCCGGGGGGCAGCCGGCAACCGCCACCGGGGTCAACCGGTCATCCAGCTGAAACCATTGGGGCTCACTCCATACCTCCACAGAGTCATAGGGCACATAGATCGGCACATCGCCGATGATAAAAACGCCTTTGCTGTGGGCATAATTCCGCAACGCAGTCCACTGCCGGTCAAACAGAAACTGCACAAAGCAGTACAATTGGATTTCCGCCGACAGGGCGCAGAAGGATTCCCTCAGTGCATCCGGCTGACGGCATTTGATGGCATCCGGCCATGTATACCAAGGCTTTCCGCCAAACCGGTCTTTCAGCGCCATATAATGGGCAAATTCCGGCAGCCAACGGTCATTCCGGGCGCGGAACTTGGCAAAGGCTTCCTCGGTATCCCGGAACCGCGCATATGCCTTCCGGAACAGTTGCAGCCGATTTTCATACAGCAGACCAAAGTCCACTCTGCCCGGATCATCTCCCCAGTTGCAGGCAGTGATCTCCCCTGTCTGCAACAGCCCCTCCTCAACCAAGGCGGTAAGATCAATGAGATAAGGATTGCCGGCATAGGTCGAACAGGATTGGTAGGGAGAATTCCCGTAACCGGTGGGGGTCAGTGGCAATATCTGCCAATAACGCTGCCCGGCCTGCTGCAGAAAGTCTATGAATTGATAAGACGCCTTGCCCATCGTGCCCACACCATAGGGACCGGGCAAGGCGGTAATATGCATTAAAATACCGCTTGCGCGCATACAGTACCTCGCTGTTACTCAATTGGCTCATAAAGCAGTGTATGGCAGAATCCGGCTAAGGTTCCACCAAAAGTATTGCCTGTGCCGACACCCACCATACCAAGTTAGATTAATATGTTTTGGGGGCTTTGTCAAGGCGAACCAATCATTTACCAAAAACTTCAATATTTTGTAAATTTCTTCCGTTTCCCCTTGGTTATTTGCAGAAAAAATACAAAAAACGGACCTGCTATACAGGTCCGTTTTTAGAGAATCCAGTCACTTATTTCAGAATATATCCATAGCCGTTATACAGCACTTTGCCTGCCTTGACCCGCTCCAGCACATTGGATTGGAAGCTGTTTGCAGGCTGCATTTCGTCCAAGGGCAAAAACTGCTCGATGCCGAAAATATGCCAGTACAGCGAGTAGCCGTTGACGGTGGTCATTACCACCCGGAAGCGGTTTTGGAAGCGCATCATATTGGTCTCAGGTTCCAAAAACTCCCGCATATCCGTGTTCAAAAGCCACGAGCTGCACACATAGGCAACAAACTTCTTTTCCGGGTAATACCGGGCGAAGAAATCCTCTGCCATACAGAACGCTTCATCTACCGATTCCGGGGTCATTCTGCCGTCCTTGGGAATGTGGACAGAGATCACATCATCCCCGGTTTTCAGCACTTTTTCATACCCCTTCAAGGTCACGGGTGTCGCACACAGACAGCCGGACGCGTCAAAGGTAAAGCCGGTTATTTCCGTGCTTTCCTGCCGGATGTAGGGCTCGATCAGTTCCCCTTGGTAGCTGCTGGGAGGGCGCTTGCCGTTTGGCATATAGGACACGCCGGGCAACGCCACCGGAACGGTGGCGCCGTCTTCCGGGTTGCGATACACTTCGTATGCGCTGTTAAACTGGGCTACCTCAAAACAAAGTCTGCCCAAGATGAACTTGTAAGGCATCAGATAAGGCACAAGACCGCTGCGGTACATACCCCGCAAGCCGTAACTGCCGTAGCAGCTTTTGTTCCGCTCCAACAGTTCTTTGCAGGTGCGAAGGGCGCCGGATTTGATATCTGCAGAAATACCCCGACGGGCAAGCACACTGTCCAACTGTTCATAACGGGCAAAGTACATCACGGCAAAGAGAAGTCCCTCTTCCCTGCCATCCTGTTCCTGCAACCCCTCCACCTGACCAAGGGTATAGCGATGATTTTCGTAAATATCATCGTGGTAGGTCTGGGCAAGGGTCAGAAGATCCTCCCGTTGCCGGAGAAACTGCAGGTATTCGCCCAGCGCTTTTTCCGCCTCCGGAGAAAGTCCGTAGCCGGGCAATTTGGTATGCAGCTGTTTTAATTCGGTAATCAGATCCATAGCAAACCTCTTATTTCATGGCTTCCAACACCCGGTCGATGGCAGTGTTCAGATCGCAAGCCTGTTCTGCGTGCATTTGCTCGAAGGGCAGCGCCTTAAATTCATCGAAGATGCGGTTTCTGTCAGCCTCGAAGATGTCTGCCGGGAGCGTATCTGCCTTGCCTGCGGCAATGCTGTCTGCTACCCACTTTTCAAATACAGCGGACTCCTTGCAGTAGACGAACTTCACTAGTTCAAAAGCCGCCGTACGGCAGTAATTGTTCAGCAGATTATCTTTCAGTGCGTCGGCAAAGTAGGGATTGACCGGGCGGTTTTTGCCCTGATCCAGCAGAGTTTGGTACATCGAGTAATCCTCGTGGGTATCCAGCACATCGGCAAATGCCGCCATCAACTTTCGGCAGGCTGCCCACTTGGCAAGCACCTGCTCTGCTGCCAGCTCGCCCTTCTGCCAGGCAGAAACGGACATACAGGCATCCAAATAATCAATGTGCAGCTTTTGGGTGATGACGGAGCGCACCAAGTCCACACAATCCCGGTAGGCAAATCGGTCTTCCGTAACCTCTGCGGGCAGGTTTTGGATCTTTTCCAGCAATGTCTTGATATTGCTGTCAAAGGGTCGCTGCTCGGCAACTACCTTAGACCACTGGGCAAGATTCTTCTCGTGGTCGGGGTTCTGCGCATCTGCCAGGCTCTTGAGGATATCATTATACAGCAAATTGAAGCAGCAGCTGGTGTAGTCGATATCCGGCAGATTGATAAGAGGCAGGAAGGTCTCCCAAACATTCCACATTCTATCGGCATTTTCTGCATACCGGTTGTGACACATATCCTTTGCCACCTCACCGATACTGCGACCGGTGGGACGCCATGCGTTTTCGGCAAAGTAGGTGAGCATCAGCGTATCACTGTGGGACAGTTCCGGCCAAAAATCCATACCCTTACAGCAGGGGTCGGCATTGGCATCGGCAATTTTCTTACCGATGTAATCGTAATCGCCGTGGACATGGCTCTGGGGCATATAGCCGTGGAACAAGCCGAAGATCCACGGGAACTTTCCCTGCACGCCCCACTTTTCCAAATTACTCTTTTCAAACTTCAGGTCGGCGGTATAGTCCAGGATCACGGTCTTGTCCGGGTCGAACATAGACACAATCTCCTGCACCTCCTCCGGCAGCAGCCGGAAGTAGAAATCCCACGCGGCGATCAGTACCTTGGCATTGGGATAGGTTTCGTAGATATGATCCAAAAACCGCTTATAGGCAAACTTTTTCAGCTCCAGATTCTTCCGGCGGTCATCGTTGTAAGTACGCTCTGCCAAACCGATGGTATGGAACAACTCCCCTTTTCCGTACTCAGCAACATGGGTATCGGTGAGCTTTTGGTAGTTTTCGATGTTTTTGTTATCGAAAATATCCCACACCTGTCCGGTCTGCTCGGAATAGGAAGTACTCAGCTGGGTCATCAGCGTGGGTTTCACATTCTCCAAAAAATCAACAGGGGTACGGGAGTACCAGTGGGTTATGGTGCCGAAGTCCTCCGGGTGCATCAGGTCGCAATCGAAGGCATACTGCAGCACCTGCTTGCGCAGCTGACCGCGGTATTGTAGGCTCCAGGCAGTGGTACGGTTATTATAGCCTGTGCCGGCGCCGGGCATCGGCTGATCCACCGGGGGATAAGCGGTATCCTCCGGGAATGCCTTTTGGAACAGGTCGTCCATGCCGATACGAAGCATAAAGGTATTGAGCCGGGCCTTCAATGCCCAGTCGATCTCCTGCTTCCATTCCGCAAAATCCCAATGCTCCGCCTGGAAACGGGTCAGACCCCGGTGGGCAAAGTAGCGAATGGCGCGGTATTCAAACCGGGGACTTTCCGCAATATCGAGATTTTGGATATCAATGGTGTCCTTGTGGGGGATCACATCTCCGTCCCAGAAATAGTGACAGCCCGCCTGCCGCTCAAAGAAGTCATAGACCGCATACAATGTGGAACGACCTCTGCCGCCGGCAAGAAACAGCAGGGTTCTGCCGTTTTCCTCCACCGAACGGATGCAATAATCGTCAGTACCGATGCGGAGGGAAAAACCGCCGGGCAGTTTATCAAAGCCAAAGGGCTGCACCCCGTCGGTGCCGATGACCACCATATCCTCAGTGTCTACTGGCTCGGTGGTGATGGGAAGGGTTATGCCGGTGACCTGTGCATACAAGTCACGAAATGCCTCAGCCGCTTTTTGATAGGCAGGACTGCCGGTTTTCGGGGCCAAAATAATCATATTTTTCCTCCCTAAGTGTCTTTTTTGTCATTATAGCATCCTGCTGATGATTGGTAAACCCACAAAACAACAGAAAAGGTGCCCTTTTCAACGCACCGACAGACAAATGTAATCCCCTTCCCTCTTCCCTTCGAGTGCAGGCTTTCCGATCTGCCAACGGTCGTCTGACATTTTGTTATCGCGTCAAAAAGAAAAAGCCTGTGAACCGAGGTTCACAGGCTTTTGTATTTAAGTAGATCAGGCTTCCAGGTTGATGCCGGTCTCCTTGTTGAAGACATGGCAGTTGTGACCGCCGAAGTCGAAGGACACCTGAGTGCCGGACTTCAGAGCAGCAACCTCGGCTTCGCTCATATCCATGGTGGAAACAACAGCGATGATGTCCTTGCCATGGGTGTTCAGGTGCAGGTGGACGGAAGAACCCATCATTTCGTGCACGTCGATGGTAGCTTCCACGCCGGTGTTGTCCTCAACAGTGATGTGCTCAGGACGGACACCCAGAACGATCTCCTGCTCGGGAACGTTGTTGGCGATCAGAACGGTCTGTTTCTCTTCGCTCAGCTCGACCTCGTAGCCGTACAGGTCAACGAGGTACTTGTTGTCCTTCTTAACCAGCTTGGCATCGAAGAAGTTCATCTGAGGAGCGCCGATGAAGCCTGCAACGAACAGGTTGTAGGGGTGGTTAAAGACTTCCTGAGGAGTGCCGATCTGCTGGATGAAGCCGTCCTTCATGATGACGATACGGTCGCCCAGAGTCATAGCCTCAGTCTGGTCGTGGGTAACATAGATAAAGGTGGTGTCGATACGCTTACGCA
>JAZRLE010000056.1:0-24934 GCA_045646665.1 Faecousia sp.
CAGCGACTATCCTATGACGGTCTTTGCCTTCGGTTGCGCTGTCACAGAGGAATTGCAGGCGCAGCTGACTGCGCTGCTGGCAGAAGACGATGGCACAGAAAATCTCCCCGCACCGGTGGAGTACATCCAGGAGAACACCCACAATCTGCTGACCCACACCCTGACCTACGCCAAGGTCACCGCCGGATTCTTAAATGCCATAGCATTGCTGCTGAAAACGGTGCAGGACTGCCCCTTTGTGGCTGACAAGGAATGCATCGTGCTGCGGCTGCGCAGCGGTGCTTACCGGATGTACCTGCTGAACGATCACCACAACAAGTACCATCGGGCGCAGGTCACCTCTTCCCTTCCAGTCAAGGATGTGAAGATCATCACCAAATTCCCGGTGCTGCCCCCCAGATTCGTGGATTCCTTCGATTCCCGGGAGGCAAACACCCATATTTTCACTGACGGCATCAAGCAGGCAAAGCAGAACTTCATTGTGAAGATCCCCCCTGCCGGTGTGGTCGTTCTGGACATTTGGACAGAAGAATGATATAAAAGGGCGCTGCCGAAGCAGCGCCCTTTTTTTATTGTAGCAATTTCTTTCTCCAGGAACCGAAGAAGTAAATACCGGCGCCTACCGCTGCATCGAATACCCAGGCAAATACCCAGCCGGCATAGTAGCCGTAAATACCATAGGGCTTGATGAGGATCCAGCTGACGATCACACGGGCAACGGTGCCTGCCAGGGTGGCAATGAACAACGCCCGCATTTTACCCATTCCCCGGAAGAAATTGTGGAACAGATTTGCAAACACATTGATGGCCAAAAACGGCAGGCAATACCGCAAAAATGCGACGGTATAGCCCACTGCCTCAGGATCTGCATCCGCCTTATAGAAAATACTTGCCACAGGCTTTGCAAACAGGCAGCAAGCAAGCAGCACAGGCATCACCAAAATCAGACTTTGCAGCACACCGACCCGCATTCCCTTTTTGATCAAATGGTATTTCTTTGCGCCGTAACACTGGGCAGTATAGCTGCCCACGGTTTTGGAGGAATTGATGTAAATTGACGCATTGATGTCATGAATACGCAGGGTAACGGTGTAGCTGGCGGAAGCTGCACCGCCGATGCCGTTGATCATAGGGGAGAGAAACACCGTACCGAAATACATAACCGCCTGCTGGAACATGGTAGTCAGGGAGTATTTGCAGGTTTTGCGAATAATTGCAAAATTGAACGGCACTTTTTCATCCTGTACCTGCATTTTCCGGAATACAGACCGCAGCTTAAATACATAAATGATGGAGCACCCCAAAGCTGCCAATACCGTGCCCAAAGCCAGACCCTCAACACCCATTCCCAGGAACAGAATGGAAACGGCGCCGATACCGATGTTCAAAAAAGCAGATAGGGTGGAAACAAACAGAGGGAACGAGCTGTCACCAATGGCGTGGAACACATAGGCGCAGTTTGCCACAAACAAAATAAACATACGACCCAGCGTGATGATCACGAAATAACGGTCACTTTCCTCCAGGATTGCCTCGTCCACATTCAGCATCCGGTAAATATCGTAGCGGAAGATCAGCGTCAATGCTGTGATCAGCGCCAAAACAGCAGCGAGCAACCGGAAATTATTGAGCACCGTTTCCTTGATCTTCCGGTAATCCTGGGCGCCGAACAGATGGGAAACATAGATGCCCACACCCATACCGTAGCCCCAGATTGCGGAATTGATAAAAGTGGAAAAAGGAGATACTGCACCGGTGGCGCCCAATGCGCCGTCACCCAGAAGCTTGCCTGCCATGATCACATTGATGGTGGAATATGCCTGGGAGAGCATACTGGAAAGCACCATGGGTATGGCAAACAAAATAAAGGTTTTGTAAATATTGCCTTTGGTTAAGTCTTTCATAGCTTGACAATCCTTTTTTGTGTTTTTATAATCATAGCAGTTATTCAAATTTTATCAAGATACGTTCACTTAATTGACAAATTATCATTTTTTCTCACAAAGAGGTTTCGCTATGTCGCAAAAAAGAATCGATCAAATTATGGATATCATCAAGGCGCAGGGGTATGTGACGGTGAAGCACCTGTGTCAGGAGCTGCACTACAGTACCGCCACCATCAACCGGGATCTCAACGATCTGCAAAAACAGAAATTGATCGTCCGTCACTACGGTGGCGCAGAACTGGTGGAACGAAAGGGTACACCGCTGGTGTTTCGATACCACAAAATGCGACCGGTGAAGCGGATGATCTCAAAGAAGGCAGCAGCGCTCATCAAAGACGGTATGACCGTATTTATTGACGGCTGCACCACCACCCAATATATGGCAGAATATATACAAGATAGCAAAGATCTCACCGTCATTACCAACAATCTGAATTTGGTATCCCATCTGAGCGAGTACGGTATCAAATGCATCTGTCTGGGCGGTACCATCGTGGAATCGCCCTATATGACCGGTGGTGAGGATGCGGCGCGACAGGCAAAATCCTACACTGCCGATCTTGCTTTTTTCTCCACGGCAGGTGTATCCGCCGACGGAAACATTTCCGAAAGCTACGCTTATTTCGGTCTGCACCAAGCTATGCTGGAGCGGGCGAAAAAAAGCGTTTTTCTGGTGGACCATCAGAAGATCGGCGTCGAGGGCAAACGGGTCCTGTGCGATTTTTCCAAGGTGGATACCGTGATCTCCGACTATGCTTTTCACGACGATGTGAAAATGCGTTACCCCAAAACAGAATTTATCTATGTGGAAACTCCCATAACACAAAAAGAGCAGACCTAAAGTCTGCTCTTTTTCATGTTTTACAGCATTGCTAAAATCTGCGCCTTGGGCTTGGCACCTAAGGACTGATTGACGATCTGACCGTCCTTGATGACCATCAGGGTAGGAATGCTCATCACCTGATACTTGGCGGCCAGCTCCGGCTCCTCGTCCACATTTATCTTGCAGACCTTGATATCCTCCCGCTCAGCGGCGATCTCATCCAGCACAGGAGCGATCATCTTGCAGGGACCGCACCATACAGCGAAAAAGTCCAGAAGAACAGGCTTGTCGGAGTGAAGAACTTCACTTTCAAAGGTATCTTTCGTAATATGCAGTACAGACATTCTTTTGCCTCCTTGTTTTGTTTTTCTGGCTTTAGTATATCACGGATTTTTCAAAACAACGTGACAATTGTCACAAAAAGCGCTTACTCAAAAAATTCTTTGATGGTGTCGAAGAATTTGTTCCGCTTGGGGCTGGACTTCACTTCCAGCGTATCGTCCAGTTGCCGCAGCAGTTCCTTCTGTTCCTTGCTCAGTTTGGTGGGTGTCTCCACCACCACCGTAAACCGATGGTCGCCCCGGCGTTTGGGGTTATTCACCGCAGGAATACCTCTGCCGGACATAGAGAACATCTTGCCGGTTTGGGTGCCTTCGGGGATCTCGAATTTTACTTTACCGTCCAAGGTGGGCACTTCGATCTCTGCGCCCAGCGCCGCCTGGGTAAAGGTGATGGGCACTTCGCAGTACACATCGATACCTTCCCGCTCGAAGATAGGATGCCGTTTGATGTAGATATCCACCATCAGGTCGCCGTTGGGACCGCCGTTGCTGCCTACGCAGCCTTCATTGCGAAGCCGGACGGTCTGCCCCTCATTGATGCCGGCAGGTACCTTGACCTTGGCCTTGTGGGTGCGGTAGACCTTGCCTTTGCCCCGACAGGTATTACAGGGATTCTTAATGATCTTACCCCGACCGGAACACTGGGGACAGGTGGTGGTGGACTGCATTTGCATACCCATAATATTCTGTACAGTGCGCACCTGACCGGTGCCGCGGCACTGGGAACAGGTCTCGGTCTGGCCGTCAGCGGAACCTGTGCCGTTACACACGGCGCAGTTCTCGATTCGACGGGCAGAAACCTCTTTTTCCACACCGAATGCCGCTTCCTCAAAGGTCAGATCCAGCCGTGCGCCGACATTTTCGCCCCGGCGGGGCATATTTTGGGTGCTCTGACGGGTTCTGCCACCGCCAAAGAAATCGCCGAAAATGTCGCCGAAATCAAAGCCGCCGAAGCCACCGCCGAAACCGCCTCCAAACCCACCGGCACCGCCGCCGTAGCTGGGATCCACACCGGAAAAACCGAACTGGTCATAGCGGGAGCGTTTCTCGTCATCGGACAGGACCTCATAGGCCTCGCCCAGCTCCTTGAACTTCTCCTCGGCTTCTTTGTCGCCGGGGTTGCGGTCCGGATGGTACTTCATAGCGCTTTTCCGGTAGGCCTTCTTTATTTCCTCGGCACTGGCGCCTTTTTCTACGCCCAGCACCTCATAGTAATCGCGTTTGTTTTCTGCCATTGTTTTCACCTCTTGAGCAGAAGAGAATCTTGGCTCTCCCTCCGGGAGAGCTGTCAGCGAAGCTGACTGAGAGGGTTGTTACAAAATCGGAACAGCCCTCTCCGCCCAGTGGGCACCTCCCCCAAAAGGGGAGGCAGGTGGGTTGCATACACCGAAAAGGGGCGGGTTGCCCGCCCCTTTGGGGTTATACTTAGTCTACGGTGGTGTAGTCAGCGTCCACTACGCCGTCATCGCCGTTGCAGCCGCCGCAGTTGGGATCGCAACCATCCTGAGGAGGTGTAGCGTTCTGATACAGCTTGGCAGCGATGGGATGGAAAGCCTTCTGCAGCTCGTCGCCGGCAGTCTTGATGGCCTCCAGGTCGGTGCCCTTGTTGGCTTCCTTCAGCTTTTCAACAGCAGCCTGCACAGTTGCCTTTTCTTCCTCGGTGATCTTGTCGCCCAGCTCCTCCAAGGTCTTTTCGGTCTGATAGACCAAGTGCTCGGCATTGTTATGGGTGTCAACCTCTTCCTTCTTAGCCTTATCCTCGGCAGCAAACTGCTCAGCTTCCTTCACAGCCTTGTCGATGTCCTCCTGGGACAGGTTGGTAGAAGCGGTAATGGTGATGTTCTGCTCCTTGCCGGTGCCCAGATCCTTAGCGGAAACCTTCACGATACCGTTGGCATCGATGTCAAAGGTAACCTCGATCTGAGGTACGCCGCGGGGTGCAGGAGCGATACCGGACAACTGGAAGTTGCCCAAAGTCTTATTGTAAGCAGCCATTTCCCGCTCGCCCTGCAGCACGTGGACATCCACGGAAGGCTGATTGTCAGCAGCAGTGGAGAAGATCTGACTCTTACGGGTGGGGATGGTGGTGTTACGGTCGATGAGTCTGGTGAACACACCGCCCATGGTCTCAATGCCCAGGGACAGAGGCGTGACATCCAGCAGCACAACATCCTTCACATCGCCGGTGAGCACACCGCCCTGAATGGCAGCGCCCAGTGCCACGCACTCGTCGGGGTTGATGCCCTTGAAGCCTTCCTTGCCGGTCAGACCCTTAACAGCCTCCTGCACGGCGGGGATACGGGTGGAACCGCCAACCAGCAGGATCTTGTGCAGATCGCTGGCGGACAGACCGGCGTCCTGCATTGCCTGACGGACAGGCTTCAGAGTGCGCTCTACCAAATCAGCGGTCATTTCATTGAACTTAGCACGGGACAGGGATACATCCAAGTGCTTGGGACCGGTAGCATCGGCGGTAATATAAGGCAGGTTGATGGCGGTGGTGGTCATACCGGACAGCTCGATCTTGGCCTTCTCAGCGGCCTCACGCAGACGCTGCATAGCCACCTTATCGTTCTTCAGGTCGATGCCCTCTGCCTTTTTGAACTCGGCAACCAGGTAATCCATAATGCGCTCGTCGAAGTCATCGCCGCCCAGGTGGGTGTCACCGGCGGTCGCCAGCACTTCCACGATGCCGTCACCGATTTCCAGAATGGACACATCGAAGGTGCCGCCGCCCAGGTCATATACCATGATCTTCTGATCGTTGTCCTTATCCAGACCGTAAGCCAGTGCAGCAGCGGTGGGCTCGTTGATGATACGCTTCACATCCAGACCGGCGATCTTGCCGGCATCCTTGGTTGCCTGACGCTGAGCGTCAGAGAAGTAAGCGGGAACGGTGATAACCGCCTCGGTGACAGGCTGACCCAGATAGCTCTCTGCATCTGCCTTCAGCTTCTGCAGGACCATAGCACTGATCTCCTGGGGGGTGTAGCCCTTGCCGTCGATGGTCACATGGTAGTCCTCGCCCATATGCCGCTTAATGGAAGCGATGGTACGGTCGGCATTGGTCACAGCCTGGCGCTTTGCCACCTGACCCACCATACGCTCGCCGGTCTTAGAAAATGCCACCACAGAGGGGGTGGTTCTGCCGCCTTCGGCATTGGCGATCACAACAGCCTCGCCGCCTTCCAGCACAGCAACGCAAGAGTTGGTAGTACCCAAGTCAATTCCGATAATCTTACCCATAATAAATTTCCTCCTATATATAAAGTTAAATTGTTTACAAGTTTACTTTCCTGCGAAAAGCAGAATGTAAAGTGCAAAGTGCGAAATGCAAAGTGAAGGTGTCGCTTTGCGACATATTAAAATCATTACCAAAGGCATACAATCATTTTGCATTTTACATTTTGAATTTTGCATTCAATTGGCAACCTGCACCATAGCAAAGCGGACGATCTTGTCGCCCAGCTTGAAGCCCTTCTGGAACACCTGAGAGATGGTGTTTTCCCCAAGGGATTCGTCCTCGTTGTGCATCACGGCATTGTGAAGATTCGGGTCGAAGGCATCGCCCACATTGCCGAAGATCTCCACACCCAGACCGGTCAGAATACCAACCAGCTGGGTCATCGTCATCTCCACACCCTTTTTGTATGCTTCATCCTCGGTGGGCTGATTCAGCGCCCGCTCCAGATTGTCATACACCGGCAGGAGCTTTTCCACTGCGTCCGCCTTGCCGTTGCCGTAGGACTGCTCTTTTTCCTTGATGGTACGCTTGCGGAAGTTATCGTAATCCGCAGCCAAGCGTAGGTAACTGTCGTGCTCGGCGTTGTACTTTTCTTCCCATTCATTGACCTCCGGGGTTTCGGCAGTGGTTTCTTCCGCCACTTCTTCCTCCGGGGTAATATCCTCTACCTTTTCTTCTTTCTTCTTGGTCACTTTTATGCCTCCTTAGGAGATTCTTCCGTTCCGCCGGGCAGCGCCGGGGTCTCGGGTTTGGCAAACATCTTGGACAGGCTCTCTGCAAAGTAGGAAAGTCTTGCAGTGACCTTGGCATAGTCCATACGGGTGGGACCTACCACACCGATCATACCCTGCATACCGTCACCGATGTCAAACTTGGTCATAACCACAGATGTATCCTTCAGCTCCTGTGCCACATTTTCCGGACCCACCAGCACCTTGGTGCCGTTCTGATTCTGCATAATGGCAGGCAGGTTAGAAAGCGCTTCCTCATCCAGCGAGGACATCACCTTTTGGGCTTTGTCCACATCTCGGTATTCCGGCTGACCCAGCAGACGCATCTGCCCGGCAACCGCCATATTGGTACTGCCTTGACCGCGGAGGGTCTCAGCGGTAAAGTCCACGATCACCGGCACCAGCGCGCCGGCAGTGCCGGCAGCCTCCATCACCCGGGTCAGCAGCTCCGGGGTGAATTCCTCGGGGGTGATGCCGGTCATAGTGGCATTGAGTACAGCGGACAGCACCTGCAGATCACTGGGTTGCAGCTGTACCGGCAGTTTGATCAGCTTGTTGATGACCTGCTCATGAGAGAGCATCACCACCAAAATCACACTGCCCTCACCGGCAAAAATCAGTTCAAACCGCTTGGCGGTCACACCGCTGTGACGGGAGGCGGCGGAGATGGCAGGCAGGTCGGTGGCCTGGGAAACCAGCTTGGCGACCTTTTCCAGCATCTTATCCACCCGCTGCATTTTTTCCTCGATGGCGGTGTTAATGGACTGTGTCTCATCCATACTCAGGCGGTAGTCTGCCATCAGCTCATCCACATACAGCCGGTAACCGGCGGCGGCAGGGATACGACCCGCGCTGGTGTGAGGCTGTTCCAAATAGCCAAGGGTGGTCAGCTCTGCCATCTCGTTTCGGATGGTCGCGGAGGAGTAATTCATATCCGGCAATTCCGCGATCGCCTTGGAACCTACCGGCTCGGCGGTGCGGATATACAGGTCCACCACACTGCGTAGTACCTTCTTTTTCCGTTCTGTCAGTTCCATGAATGTCCTCCTTTTTTACATCTTAGCACTCATTACCCTTGAGTGCTAAGCAGAGTATAACAGAGAGTGCTAAAAAAGTCAATAGGAACATTTTGAAATTATTTTGAACAATATAAAAAAGGCTATGCAGACGATTGTAATTTTTGCGAAAAACGGAATCCTCATCAAAACAGAATTTGTAAAATTCTCCATATTTACATTTTGCACAATTTTGATATACTAAATTTGTATAAAAAAGATGTCTAAAGAATAAAAAGGAGTAAAACATGGATTTTTTCTCAATCATTACACTACTTGGCGGTTTGGCCTTCTTCCTGTACGGAATGAATATGCTGTCCGACGGATTGGAGCGGATGGCAGGCGGTAAGCTGGAGGCCGGACTAAAGAAATTGACTTCCAATTGGTTCATGGGATTGACACTGGGTGTGGGTATCACCGCCGCCATCCAGTCCTCCTCTGCTGTGACGGTTATGCTGGTGGGTCTTGTAAACTCCGGTATTATGACCATCGGCAGAAGTATCTCTGTGATTATGGGTTCCAACATCGGCACCACTATGACCGCCTGGATCCTGACCTTGGTGGGTGTGGAGTCCGACGCTTTCTGGATGAAGCTTTTAAAGCCGGAGAATTTCTCCTTGGCCTTTGCCTTTATCGGCATCCTGCTGATTATGGCAGGCAAAAAGGATAAGCACAAGAACATCGGCAGTATCCTGATCGGTTTTGCCGTTTTGATGTACGGCATGAAACTGATGAGCGGCGCAGTGAAGCCTCTGGCGAACAACCCCGCTTTCACAAGTCTCTTTACTGCCTTCAAAAATCCCCTGCTGGGTGTGCTGGTGGGTACGGTGGTCACTGCGGTGATCCAAAGCTCCTCCGCATCTGTGGGTATTTTGCAGGCATTGGCTCTCACCGGCAGCATCAGCTACGGCGCAGCCATTCCCATTATTATGGGACAGAACATCGGCACCTGTGTCACCGCGCTGATCTCCAGCATGGGTGTTACCCGCAATGCCAAAAAGGTTGCGGTCATTCACATTGCCTTTAACCTGATCGGTACTGCAGTGTGCCTGAGTGCCTACTGCATCGCCGATAGCTTGTTGAACTTCGCCTTTGTGGATCAATCCATTGATGCCGTGGGCATCGCTGTGGTGCATACCGCATTTAATGTCTTTACTGTGGCGCTGCTGCTCCCCTTCACCAAACTTTTGGAGAAGCTGGCCAACAAGGTCCTGCCCGATATTCAGGAGGAAAAGTCCCTGCTGATCGATGTGCGTCTGATGTCCACCCCCTCCGTGGCTATTGCCGAATGCAATGCGCTGGCCACCAAGATGTCCGACATTGCCCGGGACACCCTGATGTCCGCGATCTCCTTGATGGATGGCTATAACGAAGAAAAGGCCCAGCAGATTTTGGATTTGGAAAAGGAACTGGATCTGTACGAAGATACCTTAGGCACTTATTTGGTGCAGATCTCTTCCAAGCAGCTCTCTGAAAAAGACTCCTTGAAGGTGTCCAAGATCCTCCACACTATCAACGATTTCGAACGACTGGGTGACCATGCGGTGAATCTGATGGAAGCTGCTCAGGAACTGAACGAGAAGGGCTTGTCCTTCTCCCCCAAGGCGCAGGAGGAATTGGCGATCCTGCGGAGCGCAATTGAAGAGATCCTCCGCCACACCAACGATGCCTATGCCACCAACAATGCCCAGATCGCCCATCTGGTAGAGCCGATTGAGCAATGTGTGGATCATTTGGTGACTGATATTAAAGCCCGGCACATTCAGCGTCTGCAGGCCGGCGAATGCTCCATCGGGTTGGGTTTCATCCTGTCCGATGTGCTGAACAACTTCGAGCGAATCTCCGACCACTGTTCCAATGTGGCAGTTGCCGTGATCGCACTGTCTCACAACGGTTTCGATACCCACCAGTACCTGCGGGATATGAAGCACGAAAATGCCGATTATATCCGTATGCGGAAAGAATACGGTGAGATTTACCGTCTGAATTAAAAAGAAAAAGCGTGTTGCAAGTCGCAACACGCTTTTTCTTTTCGGACGAGCAATGATAAGCCCCTACGTAATTTTGCGGAAAACGGGTCGTCGAGGGCGCCGACCCCTACAGAGGCGTTATCGGGCGATTCGTGAATCGCCCCTACAATTATGCATTCAGCATTTTGCATTATGCATTAAAAAAGACCCTCTGAAGAGGGTCTTTTTTCTTAGTACATTCCGCCGCCCTGGGCTGCTGCTGCCATTGCAGCGGCATCTGCCTCGGGGTTGGGCTTGTCAGCCACCAAGGACTCGGTGGTCAGCACACAAGCGGAGATAGATGCGGCATTCTCCAGGCTGGAGCGGGTCACCTTGGTGGGATCCACGATGCCGTTTTCGATCATATCCATATAGGTCTCGGTGTAAGCGTTGTAGCCATAGCCGATCTTCTTGGAGGACTTGATCTTCTCGTAAACCACGCTGCCGTCCACACCGGCATTCTGAGCGATCTGACGGATAGGAGCCTGCAGAGCGGTAGCGATGATCTTGGCGCCGGTCTTCTCGTCGCCGCTGAGCTTTGCGATCAGCTTCTCAACAGCTGCGATAGCATTGACCTGTGCGGTACCGCCGCCGGCCACGATGCCTTCTTCCACAGCGGCGCGAGTTGCATTCAGAGCATCCTCAACGCGGAGCTTCTTCTCCTTCATAGCAACCTCGGTCTGTGCGCCGACCTTGATAACGGCAACACCGCCAGAGAGCTTTGCCAGACGCTCCTGCAGCTTTTCACGGTCATAGTCGGAGGTGGTGGTAGCAATGGAAGCGCGGATCTGCTGGGCGCGGGCAGCGATTGCCTCGGCAGTGCCGTCACCGTCAACAATGGTAGTGGTGTCCTTGGTGACAACGATCTGACGGCAGTGACCCAGATCGGTCAGCTGGGTCTCGGGCAGTTCCATATTCAGCTGGCTGGAAATCACGGTACCATTGGTGAGGATTGCGATATCCTGCAGCATCTCCTTGCGGCGATCGCCAAAGCCGGGGGCCTTGACGCAGACCACATTGAAGTTACCCCGCAGACGGTTGACAAGCAGAGTTGCCAGTGCGTCGCCTTCCACATCCTCGGCAATGATCATCAGCTTCTTACCGGCCTTGACAATGGGCTCCAGGATGGGCAGGATCTCCTGAATGGAAGCGATCTTCTTATCGGTGATCAGCACATAAGCGTCGTCCAGAATGGCTTCCATCTTGTCGGTATCGGTGACCATATAGGGAGAGATATAACCCCGGACAAACTGCATACCTTCCACAACTTCCAGACCGGTCTCAGCGGTCTTGCTTTCTTCGATGGTGATGACACCCTCGGTGCCGACCTTGTCCATAGCCTCAGCGATCAGCGCGCCGATGGACTCGTCACCGGAGGAAACGGTACCGACACGGGCGATATCGGCAGAGCCGTTAACGGGAACAGAGTGCTCCTTGATGGCGGCGACTGCTGCATCCACAGCCTTCTCGATACCCTTGCGCATAACCATGGGGTTGGCGCCGGCGGACAGGTTCTTCAGACCCTCACGGGTGATGGCCTGCGCCAAAACGGTAGCGGTGGTGGTGCCGTCACCGGCAACATCATTGGTCTTGGTAGCCACTTCCCGGATGAGCTGTGCGCCCATGTTCTCGAAGGGATCTTCCAGTTCCACTTCCTTGGCGATGGTCACACCGTCATTGGTGACCAGAGGTGCGCCGAACTTCTTGCCCAGCACCACATTGCGACCCTTGGGTCCCAGAGTAACCTTCACGGTATCGGCCAGCTGGTCGTTGCCGTTTTGCAGCTTCTTACGGGCGTCTTCGCCGTATACGATCATCTTTGCCATTTTTATTTGCCTCCTAAAATCAGTCAGTCACAACAGCCAGGATATCATCCTGCTTGACAAACTTGTAGTCCTCGCCGTCCAGCTTGATATCGTTGCCCACAAAATTGCCAACGACCACCTTGTCGCCTGCCTTGACGGTCACGGTCACATCCTTGGTGCCGGGGCCTGCGGAAACGACTTCATAGATGCCGGGCTTTTCCTTGGTAGTAGTAGCCAGAATAATGCCGGATGCAGTGGTCTCCTGCGCCTCGGCGGCTTTCAGCAGAATATTGTCTGCCATGGGTTTGAGTTTCATAATCTTTGCCTCCAAATCCTTGTGGTATTAGATCGCGGCAATGCCGCATTTATCTATTTCTTTATTTTAGCACTCGTACCTTTAGAGTGCTAGCGACAGTATCATAACAGAACCGATTTAAAAATGCAAGAGGTATTTGCGGAAAATTTATAAAAATTTTGTAAAGTCTCTACCATTCAATAGAAATGTAGGGGCGACCATCGGTCGTCCGTCTTTCACGGAACATCTGTATTAATTGCGGACGAGCAATACTCGCTCCAACAATAACATTACAATTGGTCGAGGTTTAATCTAAAGGGCTCCAGGCAGTTATCGATAAACCAGTTCATTTCCGGCATATCCAGCTTGCGCAGGATCGCCATCGTGGCATCGGCGGCAGAGTCAAACTCCGTATTGCCCGCTTTCTGCTCCTCTACACATTTAATATAAGCAGATAGTTTGTCGGCAGCCTTCACGATGGGTGTCACCGCCTCGTCATCCTCCAGCACCAAATGCTCATAGCTTGCCCGCAACTGCTGGGGAAGCATTTGCAGCAGCCGTTCTCCTGCGATGCGTTCTACCTGCTTGTAGGCATCCTTGATATCGGGGTTGTAATATTTAATAGGTGTGGGCAGATCGCCGGTAAGGATCTCCGAAGCATCGTGATACAGGGCGGCAACCGCACATTTATCCGGATCCGGACCAGGCAGGTGCAGGATATCCCGGCGGATCAGCGCCAGCGCGTGGGCCAGCACCGCCACCTGATGGGAATGCTCCTGAATATTCTCAGAAAAGGTATTGCGCATCAGACCCCAACGGGTAATGTAGCGCATCCGTCCCAAAAGGGCATAAAATTCATTGGCCATTATCTATCATTTCCTTCAGGGTTATGAAAAGTTTTTTAGGATCGTCGCAGAAGCGGGTGGCGCCCTGCTGGGCTAAGTAATCCTTATCCCGGAAGCCCCACAGTACACTCAGACAAGGCACACCGGCATTTTTAGCGGTCAGCACATCCACCTCGCTGTCGCCTACATACACGCATTTGTCCACGCCGATGGCTTTCATAGCCGCATAGATCATATCCGGTGCCGGTTTCCGGGGGCGGGTCTCCAGCTGACCCAGCGCAAAGATCTCACTGCCGAAAAATTCCCGGCACAGAAGCTTGGTGGCCCCGTCCGGCTTGTTGGAGACAATCGCCACGGGAAATTCCTTGCAAATCTCCGCCAGTGCCTCCGCCACGCCGGCATAAGGACAGGTCTTATCCTTGGAATGGGCACCATAGTATGCCCGATAGGTTTCCAGCACCGGAACGATATCCGGGTCGGTATCTTTGCCGGGCAGTGCCAAGCGCATCAAGACCTCCACACCGTTGCCCACAAAACTGCGGACCTCTCGAACGGTGCGCTCGGGGCAGTTATAAAACCGCAGGGTATAATTGACGGCATCGGTCAGATCCTGCAAAGTATCCAGCAGTGTGCCGTCCAAATCAAATAAAATACCGGTTTTCAAAGGTTTTTCCTCACTTGTTCTTTATTATGCGGATATCCTCACCCACAAAGGGCAAAAGCTGGAAGCTGCCCTGCAGACGGGAAGCGATCTGAGGCGAATAGCGTTCTTTGATCTCGCTGATATTCAGGTTGGTGGAGATGATCATAGGCTTTGCAGCCAAAAGGCGGTCATTGACCAGTGTGTACAGAGCTGCGGTCACAAAATTGCCGGGAAGCTCTGTGCCCAGATCGTCAATAATCAGCAAGTCGCAATCCATAAACACTGCGGTCTCACGGGCGGTTTCCTCATCCGGATGGAAGCGGTTCTTCTCCAGCTTGGCAAACAGATGGGGGGCGCTTTCATAGGCAACGGAAAAGCCTTTTTCTGCCGCAACTTCTGCAATACAAGCAGAAAGGAATGTTTTTCCCAAACCTGTGCTGCCATTGAACAGCAGATTGCCGCTGTCTTTAGAAAAGCCTTCGGCATAGCGGCGGCAAATTTCAAAGGTGCGGGACATAATCGCCCGGGGGCTCATTCCGTATGTGGGATCGGTATGCTCGGAATAATACTCCAAATGAAAGTCTGCAAACCGGCGAGATCCCGCCGCCAACAGAGAAAGGGCTTTCTTCTGCTCATCGCGGCAAAGCTTCTGCAAGCAGGTACACATGGTGCTGCCGATATAACCGCTGCCGCCGCATTGGGGACACAGAGGGCTTTCCTCCCAATACTCTGCAGGAAAATTTACAGCAATCAGGGCTTTTCGCTCCGCCTGCAGCGCCAGATTTTCCTTTTTCACCTGTGCCAGCGCTTCCCGGGCATCGGTGCCCTTCAGAAATGCCGCCTGCACAGCCTGCACCATAGAACTGCGCAGCTGCTTATCGATCTCCCGGACACGGGGGATCTTTTTATAGACCTCCTGCTGCATTGCCTGCTGACGGGATTCGTGTTCGGCTTTCATATTTTCCAGCCGTACCCGCGCGCGGCGCAGGATCTGGGCGCTGTATGTCATAGGTCAGTCCTCCTTGAAAAGTTTTGCGATGGCAGCCAATTCTGCCTGTCCCGGCACCCCGGATGCGCCCTTGGGGGTGGGTTTCTTCTGATCGCCGGCGCGGACCTGCTCCAAGGTCAAAAGACCTGCCGCCTGCCAGCGGATCAGTATTTTATTCATATATGCCCAGCTCAGACCGCCGGTGTTCAGGCAGGTGCGCTCATAGGCTTCCTTCAGCACCGCCTCGTCAAAACCCATTTCCAACCAGCTGGTGGCATAATTCTCTTCAGCAGTGGTAAGCCGTCTGCCCCGGATCTGTAAAATTTCCATCAGTCTGCCCAGCTGACTGCGGCGGACATTTTGATTCTGAATAAAGGCGGCTGCTTCCTCCATGGAATCGATCCCCTGCTCCGCCCAAAAGTAGGCTTCCTTTTCGATGGTACGCAGGCTGGGATTGCGGATACTGCCCTTTGCCCGGGCGCGCTCTTTGCAGTAGCTCACCAGCACGCAGATCACATCGGCAGGCAAGCCCAAATAATTGGTAAACCCGAGAATGATTTTCAATTCCTCGGTGTTTAAGCTCCTGCCCAGCACCCGCTGCACTTCCCCGTACAGCGACTTAAAGCTCTTGTCGGAATCCAGTGCGGTCAGTACATCCTGCTGGGTGTACTGGGGGCGCTCCCCGGAAAAGACCGGGGTATTTTTCTCTTGCGGCCAAAGACCCAGCTGCCGCAATGTAGCGGCGGCACAGGAGAATCGGGTGGCAGACATCTGCAATTCCTGCTCTGCCCCGGCAGGATCGTTGCCGCCGGAAATATATAAGTACAAAAGCGCCGCATCGGGACTCTTGGCGCACAGCAGCTTATGGACATGCGCCTTTTGGATATGTAGTTCGGTGGTGTTCATAGGCCGCCTCCTCATAAAAAGTCGATTATGATTATATCACAGGATTTTCCCAAGCACAACGGCTGAAAACAGAAGATTCTTTAGAAAAAACAGGGCGATTTTTGGCATATCACAGTATATTGTGGTATTATTTTTTTCAAACACAAATTATGGGCGTGCTATCACAGCACGCCCATAAATCATACAGCAGCATCAAACAGGGGTTTCATCTTGCTTTTATAGATTTTTGCAAACAGGATCAGTGTGGTCACAGAACTGACTACCTCTGCAATGGGGAACGACCACCAGACCGCATTGACATTACCGGTCAAGCTCAGCAGGAATGCCACCGGCAGCAGCACGATCATCTGACGGCACAGAGATACAATGGTGGAATACACACCGTTACCCAATGCCTGGAAGCTGGCGGTCAAGCAAATACCCACCACTGCCAGGGGGAAGTGGATGCTGATGATCCGCAAGGCGCTGCGACCCAGTGTAAGGAATGTTTCCGACGGCTCGAAGATACCCAAAAGCTGGTCTGTCAGCAGTTGGAACACACCGATTCCCACCAGCATAATCGCCGTGGCTGTACCCAAGGCGCATTTGAGCAGCTTTGTGATCCGCTCCGGCTTTCGGGCACCGTAGTTGAAGGCAAGAATGGGAATGACTGCATTGTTGATGCCAAACAGGGGCATCAGCACAAAGCTTTGGAGCTTATAATAGATACCGAACACACCGGCAGCGGTCTCGCCGTAATCCTTGAAGCCTAAGAGGATCTGGCTCATACCGAAGTTCATCACAGAGCCGATGGCCATCATAATAATGGACGGGATGCCCACAGTCAAGATCTTCTTTATGATCTTTGGTTGGGGACACAGGAAGCGCAGCTTCAGCTGCACATCGGGATTGCTGGTGAAGTTGAAGATGATCGCCATAATGGCCGCCACCCACTGACCGATGACCGTAGCCACCGCTGCACCGGCGATGCCCATAGGCGCGATCCCCAATTTCTCAGAACCGAAAATAAACACCGGGTCCAGCACGATGTTCAGCACTGCGCCCAATCCCTGTGTAAACAGGGTATACACCGTGCGTCCGGAAGCCTGCAACAGCCGCTCGCCGATGATCTCTACAAAAATACCCAAGCAGAATATTGAGCAGATGGTTACATAGGCAGTACCGTTATCCACTGTTTCCTGCACGCTGGATTGCATTGCATAGTAGGGTCTGGCGCCCACAAAACCGAACACCATAAACACAACCACAAAGCACAGTGACAGGAAAATGCCGTTGCCGGCAGCTTGGTTGGCGCGTTTTTGATTGCCCTCACCCAAGGATTTGCTCAGCAGCGCATTCATACCCACACCGATACCGGTGGCGCAGCCGATCATCAGATGCTGGATGGGAAAAGCAAGACCCAGTGCCGTGACGGCGCTTTCCGAGATCCGGGATACATAGAAGCTGTCCACCACATTGTAAAAGGCCTGCACCAACATAGAGATCGCCAAAGGCAGCGCCATAGTAAACAGCAGCTTGCCCACAGGCATGGTGCCCATTTTGTTCTCCTGCAACTCAGGAGCGGTTACATTCGACATAAAAAAACCTCATTCGTAAAAATTCAACCCTGTTATTATAGTACAACATCTTCAAAAAAAGCAACCTAAAAATACACTGCGGCAAAAACATCTTCTGCAACCACCGACCGGACTGCATCAATGCAATCGGTTTGGGCGATCCCCAACCGCAAAAATCCCCCTCCAAGGGCGGTGCATCGCCATTGGAGGGGGGCTTTATTCCATTATAATCCCATTACAAACTGAAGCATAGTGTCCTTTTCAATGACACCGGTGTGCAGTTCCTTCTTCTGCTGCAGACCGGCAAGATTCTCGGGAATCTGCCAGCCGGTAAGGGCTTGCAGGCGGTCCATTTGCGCAAATTCGTCCATCTCCCCTGCGCTCTCCAGGGCAGACAGCACCGATGCCGGGAATTTATAAGCAGATGCGGTGGACAACACCACCATAGGTGCATTGTCGCCGGTTTGGTTGACATAATCTTCCGCCACTGCCCAACCGGTCGCGGTATGGGTATCGCACAGATACTTTTGCTCCCGGAACACCTTTTCGATGGTTGCCTTTGCCTTGGCATCGTCGCAGCAGCCTGCCCAAAATTCTTCATTGATGGCTTTTTTCAGTTCCTCCGGCACCGTGTAAATACCCTTGGTGTTCAGCTCCTGCATCAAAGATGCCACCAGCTGGGTATCCCCGGACAGGAAGTACAGCAGTCGCTCCAGGTTGGAGGACACCAGAATGTCCATAGAGGGGGATTCGGTCTTGTGCAGAGGACGGCGGCGGTCATAGGTGCCGGTGGTGATAAAGCCCGTCAGCACATTATTGCCATTGGAGGCGCACACCAGCTTGCCCACAGGCAGACCTAAACGCTTGGCAAGCCAACCTGCCAAAATATCACCGAAATTACCGGTAGGAACGCAGAAATTGACCTTGTCGCCCATTTGGATCTGTCCCCGGCGCAGAAGGTCTGCGTAGGCCTTGAAATAATAGGTGATCTGAGGGGCAAGTCTGCCGATATTGATGGAGTTGGCGGTGGACAGGCGGAGGCGATTGCCGTCAGGCAGTCTGCCGTCTACGGCGCTGGCAAAGATGTTTTTCACGCCGGTCTGAGCATCGTCAAAATTACCCTTGACGGCGCAAACCGCCACATTGTTACCTTCTTGGGTCACCATCTGCGCCCGCTGCACCGCGGACACACCGCCATCGGGATAGAACACGCAGATCTTCACCCCGGGCACATCGGAAAAGCCTGCCAATGCTGCCTTGCCGGTATCGCCGGAGGTGGCGGTGAGAATGAGGATATCCTCCTGCATTCCCTTCTCATCCTTTGCGGCAGTAAGCAGCTGAGGCAGCATACACAGCGCCACATCCTTAAAAGCAGAGGTAGGTCCCCGGAACAGCTCCAGCACCGTGAACTTGCCGGTGTCCACTGTGGGGGTCAGCTCCTCAGTCTGGAATTTTCCCTTGTATGCCCGGCTGACCAGCATTTGCATATTGGGAATATCCGGCAGCATCGCGCCGATGATCCGGGTCGCCATCTGCATAGTGTCTTCCTGCAGGCAGGCGGCAACATCTATTTTCGGCAACTGCGCAGGCACATACAGACCGCCATCCGGTGCAAGACCGGATAAGACCGCCTGTGCGCTGTCAACGCAGGATGTATGGTTTCTTGTAGAATGGTAGAGCATAATGTCCTCCTTCGGGGTCTTGTAACCCCTAATTTTGCTAAATGCACAAAAGTACAACGAAATAATTTGTTTAGTTAGGTTTTTTGATACTATTGCATTTGTGTGATTTATATGATATACTTTTCTTTAAGAAAATGCAAGTGTTATTCACAAATACTTACATAGCCCATAGAAAAAATATATAGGAGGCTCAACAATGCGAATTGGATTGCTTGGTTTTGGTGTGGTTGGCAGAGGTGTATACGACCTGACTGCCACCCGTGAGGATATGACCGTCGCCAAGGTGGTATGTCTGGAGGATGTAACCCTGCCGGATGCCCAGGTGACAAAGGATTTTAAGGATGTTCTGAACGACGACTCCATCGATACCGTGGTGGAAGCCATGGGTGGTCTGCACCCGGCTTATGAGTTTGTCAAAGCTGCCATCGAGGCAGGCAAACATATCGTCACCTCCAACAAGGCGCTGGTCGCTTCCTTCTACGATGAGCTGATCCCCCTTGCCAAGGAAAAGGGTGTTTGCTTCCGTTGCACCGCTGCGGTCGGCGGCGGCATCGGTTGGCTGAGCGAACTGGAACGGGCCCGGAGAATGCAGACCATCGAAAAGGTGGGCGGCATTATGAACGGCACCTGCAACTACATTCTCGATTCCATGACCCGTCTGGGTCTGACATATGCCGATGCACTGAAGCAGGCCCAGCAGCTGGGCTATGCCGAAGCCAATCCCACCACCGATGTGGAGGGTATCGATACCTGGCATAAGGTGATTTTGTCCTCCAATGTTGCTTTCGGCATCAGCTTGGACACCGCCACCGTTCCCGTTGCCGGTATCAGCCGCATCAAAGCAAGCGATGTGGAGAATTTTAAGGCTCACGGTCTTGTATGTAAGCTGATCTCCACCGGTAAATGTAAAGACGGCAATGTAAGCGTCTATGTCCAGCCCACCCTTGTAAAGCTGGGCGAGCCGGAATCCGCTGTCCCCGCCAACTACAACCTCATCACTTTGGTTGGCTCCGCCTCCGGCAGAATGAGCTTCTACGGCCAGGGCGCAGGTCGCTACCCCACTGCATATAATGTGGTGCAGGATTGCGCCGATGTGCTGGCAAACAAGGGCTTCTACAGCCCCTACGGCGCAAAGGTCGCCGCCAAGAACACCGATACCCTCTGCTACTATGTCAGCGGCGGTACCGACAGCTGGCTGCAGGAAAACACCGCAGAAAACTGGGGTGACGCAGTCATCACCAAGCCTGTATCCGTAGAGGCTATGCACACATGGCTGAAGGATCAACCCACCGCCTTTATTGCCGCATTGGCAGAGTAAAACCATTCGGAAAGGACGAAATATTATGCTGAAAGTAACCAAATTCGGCGGCTCCTCCATGGCAGACGCCGGTCAATATCAAAAAGTACGGGATATTATCACCGCTGACCCGGAGCGTCGGGTAGTGGTGGTTTCCGCCGCCGGTAAGCGGCACGGCAAGGATCATAAGATCACCGATCTTCTGTACCTGTGCCACGCCCACACCCAATACGGTGTCGCCTGTGACCCTGTATTCGAGATGATCACCTCCCGGTACATTGAAATCCGGGATGAGCTGGGCATTCAGTTGGATCTGGAAACAGAGTTTGCTGAGCTGAAAAAGCGTCTGGATGCCAAACAGGTCTCCCAAGACGAGATGGCGAGCCGGGGCGAGTACTTCTCCGCCAAGCTGATGGCTGCCTACTTAGGCTTTGACTTCGTGGACGCTACCGATTGGGTGTTCTTCACCATCGACGGCAAGGTGGACACCGAGAAAACCTACGCTGCCCTCAGCGCACAGGCCAAGAACTGCCACGGCATCGTGACCCCCGGTTTTTACGGTGTGATGCCCGATGGCGGTATCCGCACCTTCTCCCGGGGCGGCAGTGATATCACCGGCTCTTTGGCAGCCGCTGCGCTGGATGCCAGCGTTTATGAAAACTGGACAGATGTTTCCGGTATTCTGATGGCTGACCCCCGGATCGTGGAGAATCCCCATCCCATCGCCGAGATCACCTATGAAGAGCTGCGGGAACTGGCTTACGCCGGCGCAAATGTGCTCCACGAGGGCGCAATTTACCCGGTGCGGAAGAAGAACATTCCGCTGAATATCCGAAACACCAATGATCCCGCCGCCACCGGCACTATGATCCGCAAGCAATTCGATACAGAAATCGACCCCAACCGGATCATCACCGGCATCGCCGGCAAGAAGGACTTTTCCATCATCACCATTTTCAAGCGGGGTCTGACCAATGAGGTTGGTATCCTCCGCCGGATTCTGTCTGTTTTGGAAAAGCGCGGGGTTTCCGTGGAATTTGTCCCCAATGGTATGGACAATGTCTCTTTGGCAATCCCCACCGATAAGCTTGCCCCCCATCTGTATGCCATTTTGGCAGATATTCAGCAGGACATCGCCCCGGACAACATCACTGTCCACGATCAGATCGCCGTCATCACCGCTGTGGGTCATCAGATGGCATTCCGCCCCGGTGTATCCGGCAAGATCTTTGCCGCACTGGGTCAGGCTGATATCAATATCCGTATGATCAACCAGGGTCCCGATGAGTTGAACATCATCTTTGGTGTAGAAAACAAGGATTATGCCGATGCTATCCGGGTTCTGTATAACAGCTTTATTAAGTAAGGAGGACATTCCATGAAGACTTATACCGTTGCCGTTCTGGGCGCCACCGGTGCCGTAGGACAGGAAATGATCAGCATTTTGGAGGAAAGAAATTTCCCTGTAGGAAAACTGATTCCCCTTGCCAGCGCCCGCAGCGCCGGCAAGACCCTCAAGTTCAAGGGCGAGGATGTGACCATCGGTCTTGCCTGTGATGAAGCATTCGAGGGTGTGGATATCGTGCTGGGCGCTGCCGAGAATGACATTGCCAAGCAGTTCGCCCCCGCCATTGTCAAGGCAGGCGCTGTGTTTGTGGATAACTCCTCCGCTTTCCGTCTGCAGGACGATGTGCCTCTGGTTGTCCCCGAGGTCAACCCCGAGGATGTGAAGTGGCACAAGGGCATTATCTCCAACCCCAACTGCTCCACCATTATCACTGTCACCGCTGTCAATGCGCTCAATGCCATCGCCCCCATCCGCACCATGACCACCTCCACCTATCAGGCAGTCTCCGGTGCCGGCGCAGGCGGTCCCGTGGAGCTGATGAACGAAGTGGAAGCTCTGTACAAGGGCGAAACCTACGAGCCCAAGGTATTCTCCCACCAGATCGCTTACAATCTGATCCCCCAGATCGGCGGCGAGTCCTTTGAAGGCTACACCAGCGAGGAGATGAAGATGCAGAACGAAGGTCGTAAGATCATGCATCTGCCGGAGCTGAAGGTGTCCTGCACCTGTGTCCGTGTACCGGTCATCCGCAGCCACTCCATTTCCGTGTCCTGCCACTTTGATGTTCCCGTCACCGTGGAGCAGGTCCGGCAGGCAATCGCCAAGGCTCCCGGCTGTAAGCTGGTGGACGATCTGAAGAACAAGCAGTATCCCATGCCGTTGGAGACCAGCGGTCAGGATATCGTGTATGTGGGTCGTATCCGTCCCGACCTGACCGATGATAACGGCATCTGCCTGTGGTGCTGCGGTGACCAGGTCCGTAAGGGCGCTGCCACCAACGCTATCCAGATTGCAGAACTGCTCATTAAGTAAGAAAAAAGACCCGCCCAACGGCGGGTCTTTTTAATTGAGAATTGAAAATTAGTATTCTGTTAAAACATTAAGCCACCAAAACCTATCAATACCATACGCAGAAACAACAATGCGGCGGGGGATTCTTAAGGGGGCGCTATTGGCTCGTAGCGCCCCTTAAGTCGGTTTCTTTGGGTACTTTTTTCCCGACAAAAGAAAGCCCCGCCGCCGGCAGGCACCCAAAATTTCTGCAGGAGATTGCCACGGGCAGCAAACTGTCATTGTGACAACATTGTAGGGGGGTGCCGTGGGCGATTCGTGAATCGCCCCTACAGAATGCCTTGTGTAACTGTAGGGCGGGGCCTTGGTCCCGCCACAAAGGAAGATGCTGTATCGGCGGGAGCAAGCCCCCGCCCTACGATAAATGTTGACAGCGGGGCGTCGAGGGCGACACCCTCGACAATTTTTCATTTTGCGCTTTACATTTTGCATTTAAAAAACGGGGTCGTTTCCGACCCCGTTTTTATTATCTCTTAACGCGTGCGTTGCCGCCCCAGACGCTCCAAACAACGTCCTCATCAGCAGGCTGCGCATAGTCAGTCAGGAAGGTGGTAGCCAGTGCGCCGGATGCCCAGCCGAACTGGATCCACTTCTCGGACTCCCAACCCTTCAGAATGCCGTAGAGCATACCGCCCACGAAGCCGTCGCCGCCGCCGATGCGGTCCAGCACGGTGATCCGACGGGGCTCAACAACATGCCACTCGTCGCCAGCCAGCATAATAGCGCCCCACAGGTGAGAGTTGACATTCTCAACCTGACGCAGGGTGGTAGCGAACACGGAAGCGTTGGGGAACTGAGCCTTCACCCGCTTGATCATCTCCTTGAAGGAGTCGATCTTGGCGGCGATGTCCTTGCCACCAGCCTCGGGACCCTGAACGCCCAGGCACAGCTGGAAGTCCTCTTCGTTACCGATGAGGATATCAGCAACGGAAGCGATCTCGGTGAAGATATCGTGCAGCTCCTGCTCACGACCCTTCCAGAAGGAAGCGCGGTAGTTCAGGTCGAAGGAGATCAGAGTGCCGTACTTCTTAGCAGCGCGGGCCAGCTCCAGGCAGAACACGCTGGTATCGTGGGACAGCGCACCGATCAGACCGGACAGGTGCAGGATGCCCACACCCTCCTGGCCGAAGATACGGTCCAGATCGAAGTCCTTGATGTTCAGAGTGCGGCCAACTTCGCCGGCGCGGTCATTGCAGACCCGGGGACCACGGGAGCCGTAGCCGGAGTCAGCGATGTTGAACTGATGGCGGTAACCCCAAGGATCGACCTGCTCCACTTCCTTGCCTTCGTAGTCCATGCCACGGGAGCGCAGATCGCGCTTGATGAAGTCAGCGATGGGGCTGTCCTTGACGAAGGTGGTCAGCACCTTGGTGGGCAGACCCAGATAAGCGGAGATGGAAGCAACATTGGTCTCAGCGGAGGTTGCCTGCATCATGAACATATTGGAAGAAGCAACGGGCTGACCGTTGGGAGGGGTGATACGAACGCCCATACTGGTGGGAACCACCAGAGCGTACTTGCAATTTTCACGAAGCTTCATATTAATATCCTCTCTTTCTCAATTACACAACGTACTGGGTAGCGGAGGTGTTGCCACCGTGACCGGTCCAGTTGGTGTGGAAGAACTTGCCTCTGGGCTCATCGATGCGCTCATAGGTGTGGGCGCCGAAGTAGTCGCGCTGTGCCTGCAGCAGGTTAGCCGGCAGTCTGTCGCAACGGTAGCCATCGTAGTAAGCCAGAGCGGAGGAGAATGCGGGAGTGGGCATGCCACACAGCGCACCCTGAGCCACTACCTTACGCCAGCCGGGCAGCAGAGCAGCCAGCTTTTCGGTAAAGTAGGGATCCAGCAGCAGGTTGGTAAGGCTCGGGTTGTTATCGAATGCTTCCTTGATCTTGCCCAGGAATACGGAGCGGATGATACAGCCGCCGCGCCACATCAGGGCGATGCCGCCGTAGTTCAGGTTCCAGCCGTAGGTCTTGGCGGCAGCACGCATCAGGGTGTAGCCCTGTGCGTAAGAGACGATCTTGGAGGCCAGCAGTGCGCAGCGGATATTCTCGATCCACTCAGCCTTCTCCTCAGCGGTCAGCTTCAGAGCACCCTCAGCAGCGCCGGGCAGAACCTTAGCGGCCTCAACACGCTCGTCCTTCATAGCGGACAGGCAGCGGGAGAACACAGCCTCACCGATCAGTGTCAGAGGCACGCCCTCGTCCAGAGCAGCGATGCCGGTCCACTTGCCGGTGCCCTTCTGGCCGGCGGTGTCGAGGATATAGTCAAGAGTGGTTTCGCCGTTCTCATTCTTGTAGCCCAGAATGTCACGAGTGATCTCGATGAGATAGCTGTCCAGCTCG
>JAZRLE010000057.1:0-3404 GCA_045646665.1 Faecousia sp.
ATTTCTCTCAATCGCTCAATATCTGAATCAGAAAGAGAGGACAGCATCATTTGTTCATTGGCAAAAATACGGTGTTCCATATCCATTCCCAAGGCTTCGGCCTGTTGTGTCAATTTGACAATTTTATTGCGCTTGTCGTGCTCATCAATCCAACTTGTTACATGACCGTTTTGTTCCATTCTTGCAACAATGCCTACAACCGTCGGATGGGATACTTCTAAAAAGACTTCAATCTCTTTTTGCGTTGCCTGTCCGCCACTGCTGTGCAGAAATGCGAACACACGGCTCTGCGCCAATGTGAGATTAAAATTCTTTAAGTCTGCATCGGCTTTTACTTTTAGCTTATCGTTTATATTCTTGATGAGATAACCGATATCTTGTTTCAGCACTGATGATCCCTCCTTATTATCAAGTGTAGCACGCTACACATTTTACCATGTTGATATTGTTACGTCAAGTGAAAAGATTCCGAACCAGAGTTAAAATTTGGTTCACAGAACTTTCACAAAGCGGAGTGCTTTTCTTCAGCGTTCGTTCAGCAGGAGATGATAATTTTAATCGTGAAATCCAAACACAGTGTTTGTTTTTCCTAATGCGGCTGCGATACAAAATCGATGCCGCGGCAGACGCTGCGGATGAGCCTACGAGGTTTGTATGTTATGGAAACGGCAACGCATTGGTACTGTTTTTACTTGCGCCCTGCCCAAAATGGCGGGCAGGGACAAGACTAAACTCTTGATTTATGGCGCAAGCAGCTCCGGAACATAAATTAGAAAGGATACTTCATAATGGATACTATTATTCAAAAAGCATCAAAAGGTAACCGAGCCGCGCTGGCACAGCTTTATGAAGGGAATAAGCAGGATGTTTATTTCCTGTGCCGCGCATTGCTCCGAAACAGCGAGGCAACTATCCCCGCAGCAAAATGGTCGCTGAAATCTGCATTTCAGGCCGTAGCAAGAGGCGAAGTGCAGACAGAGGAAGCCTTTTCCATCTACGCAGTAAAGCAGGCCGTAAGCTACTGTAAAAAGGAAATCACCAAAAAAGATAATCGTGCTTTCAAGCTACCACCACAGAAGAACTTCCGTATCACCCATGTCGATGAGCATTACATAGAAACCAGTGCCGACGCAGCTGATAAATATATCCACTGTCTGCCCGCGACGCAACGGTTTGCGCTTGTTTTGCGGTTAATTGGTGTTTTGTCCGACGAGCAAATTGCAAAGGCTATCGGCCTTGACATAGGTAGCGCTGATCTCCTGAAAGCTGCGGAGGCGGAAAACCTTGGCAAAGTCTATCGTACGCTTCGCTCCAAAGGAATCTCCTGTGTTGCCCCCACCGTGGAACTTCTCACCATTGCGGTTGATGATGCCTTATCGAAAATCCGTATTCCGGATGAACTGGATCAGTATATTGCCGACTATATCAATGCAGTGTCCGCTCCTACGGAAGAAGCAACCAAGAGCAAACGTAAGATATACTATATGGCTTCCGCAGCCATCGTTGTTGCCATTATTTTGATCGCGGTATTGGCGGGAGGCAACAACAACGATGCCCCTGTTGGCGAGGATGATACAGCCGGAACTGTCACATCCACCGATAGTGCTTTGACAGATACAGATGCAGAAACCGATGATAGACAAGGCGATGAATCTGCCGATGAGGATTCTGAATCCGGTGTTGCAACAGGAGAGGCAACTGGTGCTCTGGATGCTTCCCTGACTTACTACGCAGACATTGAGATTCAGAACTACGGTACGATCACTGTTCAACTGGATCAAAAATCGGCTCCCATCACCACGGCTAATTTTGTGAGCCTTGCAGAAAGCGGTTTTTATGACGGTCTGACCTTCCACCGCATTATCGAAGGCTTTATGATGCAGGGCGGTGATCCGGAAGGTAACGGCACCGGTGGTTCTGATGAAACTATTGTGGGTGAGTTTACCGACAACGGCTATGACAACACCCTGTCCCATACCCGCGGCGCAATTTCCATGGCCCGTTCCAACGACTATAACAGCGCCAGCTCCCAGTTCTTTATCGTACATGAAGACAGTAGCGCATCTCTGGACGGCCAGTATGCCGTATTTGGCTATGTGACTGAGGGTATGGATGTGGTTGATGCAGTTTGTGAAACCGCAGAGCCTACTGATGGTAACGGTACGATTACTGCTGAAGAACAGCCTGTAATTACCTCTGTTGTAATCCGAACCGAGGCTACTTCTTAATTACAATTCTACAAGGAAATAAACTATGGCACGAGGAAAATATAAATTAAAACGGCTACGTCAGCAAAGGCGAGCCACCTCTATTCAGAACTCCGGCTTATCGGAGCGTGTAATACGCATTTTGGAGGCACACGGAGTAAACACGCTGTACGACCTCGATATGATTTCGGATGATGTGTTGAGCGCCATGCCGAGAATCGGCGAAAAGGCAATGGAAGAAATCCATGCTGCGCAGATACATATATCCTCTCAAAATCAAAAAGAAAGGAAGTGATTTTACGGACTACAGACATGAATGGAAACATCCCATTTCCTATGCGGATATGCTGATCCTGCGCCAGAGGCTGCGGGTTGTCATGCGCTCCGATCAAAACGCGATTGACGGAAAATACTTTATCCGAAGCCTGTACTTTGATACTCCGACGGATACTGCTCTTCGCGAAAAACTGGATGGCGTCAGTCGGCGGGAGAAGTTCCGCATCCGCTTCTACAACCATGACACCAGTCTGATCCACTTGGAGAAAAAGAGCAAACTGGCCGGTCTGGGCAACAAGCAAAGTGCAAATCTCACAGCACAGGAAGCGCAAAAAATCGTAGACGGCGATCTGGAGTGGATGATTTCTTCAAGACATAGCTTGATAAGAGAACTGTATTCCAAAATGCAGACCCAGCAGCTTCGCCCTAAAACCATCGTGGACTACACCCGTGAGCCTTTCGTTTACGCACCGGGAAATGTTCGTGTGACCATAGACTTCGATATTCGCACCGGTCTGGGCTGCACGGATTTCCTTAATCCCGATTGTCCCACCATTCCGGCGGGCGACGCCCCCATTATTCTTGAAGTGAAATGGGACGAATTTCTGCCCGACATTATCCGATCTGCCATTCAACTGGAGGGCAGGCGGGTATCCGCTTTTTCAAAATACGCACAGTGCCGTATATACGGCTAAGAAAGGAATTGGTTATGACATTTCAAGATATTTTTAAGTCCAGCTTTTTGGAAAATGTGAGTTCCGTGTCCGTTTTGGACATGGCGATTGCCTTAGCGCTGGCATTCGGCATAGGTATGTTTATCTTCCTTGTATACAAAAAGACCTATCAGGGTGTGATGTATTCCTCCAGCTTCGGAACTACGCTCATTGCGCTTACCATGATTACCACTGTTGTGATCCTGGC
>JAZRLE010000058.1:0-3221 GCA_045646665.1 Faecousia sp.
AGCTGATCCGCATTGCCAAGGAATGGGGCGTGGAGACCGAAGGCAAGGACATTTATGACCTGGCCCACGAAATGGCAGAAGTCGGTCTGCTGCAATACGGCAAGCCCTTCGGCACCCAGAAGTTCGCAGAGCGTCCTCCCCAGCACACCAAGGATCTGTGGGAAGCCGCTGAAATCACCCCCCGCGCCATTGACCGGGAAGTTTCCCAGTCCATGCACATGACCCACATGGGTTGTTCCTCTCTGGCTGAGGCGCTGATCCGTCAGTCCCTGCGTGCCGGTCTGTCCGACGGTTGGGGCGGCTCCATGATGGGTACTGAGTTCTCCGACGTTATGTTCGGCACTCCCCGTCCCATCGACACCGAGGCGAACATCGGCGTTATGGAGAAAGACAACGTCAACATCGTTGTTCACGGTCACGATCCCTCCCTGTCTGAGATGATCGTTTACTACGCAAACGATCCCGAAATGATCGACCTTGCCAAGTCCATGGGCGCAAAGGGCATCACCATCTCCGGTGTCTGCTGTACCTCCAACGAAGTGACCATGCGTCACGGTATCCCCATGGCCGGTAACTACCTGAACCAGGAAAATGTGGTTCTGACCGGCGCCTGCGAAGCCATCGTGGTGGACGTGCAGTGTATCTTCCCTGCTCTGGGCCCCCTGTCTAAGTGCTTCCACACCAAGTTTATCACCACATCTCCCGTTGCCCGTATTCCCGACTCCGAGTTCATCCAGTTCTCCGCTGAGACCGCCGGTGAAAGCGCTAAGAAGATCGTGAAGATGGCAATTGAGAACTTCAAGAACCGTAATCCTGAGTTGGTACATATTCCCAACCAGAAGCAGAAGGCAAGAGTCGGTTACTCTGTCGAAGCCATCAAGAAGGTTCTGGACACCGTTGCCAACTCCCAGGTCGACGAGTTCGGCACCACCAAGCCTCTGATCGAGTGTGTCCACTCCGGCGTTCTCCGCGGCGCTGTGGCTATGGTCGGTTGTAACAACCCCAAGGTTCGTCCCGACACCGCTCACATCGGTCTGATGAAGAAGATGCTGGAGAACGATATCATCGTTATCACCACCGGCTGTTCCGCACAGGCTGCTGCCAAGGCAGGTCTGATGGATCCTGTTCAGGCAAGAGAGTACTGCGGTGCAGGTCTGAAGCGCGTTTGCGAACTGACCGGCTTTCCTCCCGTTCTGCATATGGGTTCCTGCGTGGATATCTCCCGTATGATGGTTCTGGCCTCCGATATCGCCAAGGACTGGGGCATCAATATCTCCCAGGTTCCCGTTGTCGGTTGCGCTCCCGAATGGATGTCCGAGAAGGCTGTCTCCATCGGTAACTATGTTGTGGCTACCGGTATTGAGACCTTCCTGGGTGTTGATCCCTACTCCAAGGGTTCTACCGAAGTCACCGAGCTGCTGCAAGGTGAGAACGGCATCACCAAGTGGGTTGAGGCTAAGTTCGTTGTGGATACTGACATTGAAGCTCTGGGCGACAAGATGATCGCTTGCATCGAGGCCAAGCGCGCCGCTCTGGGAATCTAAATGAAAGTTGCAATTACAGGTAAGGGCGGCGTGGGTAAAACCACCCTGTCCTCCACCCTGGCAAGACTCTATGCAGATGAAGGCCGCACTGTCCTCGCTGCCGATGTAGTCCCCGATGCCAATTTGGGATTGGCCCTGGGGCTTACCCAAGAGGAAGTAGATGCCATCGTCCCCATTTCCAAGATGCGTACTCTGGTCGAGGAACGCACCGGTGCCAATGCCGCCAACAAGTTTTTCAAGCTGAACCCCCAGGTTTCGGATATCCCCGACACCTTCTCCAAAGAGGTGAGCGGTGTGAAGCTGTTGGTGATGGGTACTGTGGATGTGGGCGGCAGCGGCTGTGTCTGTCCCGAGCATGTAATGCTGAAATCCATCCTGTCTGCACTGACCTATCGGAAGAACGATGTGGTCATTATGGATATGGAAGCAGGTTTAGAGCACTTGGGTCGGGGTACCGCCGGCAATATGGACCAATTCATCGTGGTCATTGAGCCCGGCGCCCGCAGCGTACAGACCTACCGGAATGTAAAGCGTCTTGCCAATGATTTGGGCGTCAAGCGTGTAAGAGTGGTTGCCAACAAGGTGCGGGATGCGCAGGATGAGGAATTTGTCCGTAACGCCATTCCTGCTGAAGACCTGCTTGGCTGTATCCACTACAATACAGAAATTATTGACGCTGACCGTCAGGGAAAATCTCCCTACGATTTCAGCCCCACAGCAATCGAAGAAATTCGGAAAATCAAAGCTATCTTAGATAGTGATGAACTTGACTAAATATAGGAGGAAAAAACGTTGACACTTTTTGATAGAGTTTTCAACGGTAACGACTACAACTACGAGCGTACCGTTAAGGCTATCGACGAAGCCATCGCACAGTATGGTGAGTCCGAGGCCGTAGCTTTCCCCAATACCGCATACAACCTGCCCTGCTATTACAGCATCACCGGCAAAAAGATCAACACTCTGGGCGAACTGAAGACTGCTCTGGAAGCCGATATCAAGCCCATGATGACTCGCAACCCCCGTCTGCAGGACGCATTCGACAGCGGTGTTGCTTCTGCCCTGTGTGCAGAATTCCTGGAAGTTCTGAAGTATCTGCACGGCGCTGAGCCCTACGCAGAGCCCGAGATGGGCTTCCTGTCCGACGCATTCGTGCGTAACCTGGGTCTGCCCCTGGTTACCGGCGATATCCCCGGTGTTGCCGTTATCATCGGCGGTGCCGAGAACCCCGAAGAGACTGTGGCTCTGGCCAAGTCCTATCAGGCACTGGGTCTGCTGGTTACCCTTACCGGCAGCTCCGTCAAGCACTGTGCCGATTCCGGTATGAACCTGGGCGAGGGCGTCCGCGTAGTGCCTCTGGGCTACGAGGATCAGTCCGTTATCCATGTTGTTTCCGTCGCTCTGCGTGCTGCCCTGATCTTCGGTGCTATTCAGCCCGGCGACACCAAGGCTCTGTATGCTTACACCATGGACCGTATCCGCGCCTTTGTTAACGCTTACAAGTCCCTGACCGACGAGATCGTTTCTTACGGCGCAGGCGCAATTCAGCTGGGCTTCCCCGTTATCTCCAACGAGACCGAGAACATGTTCCGTGTTCCCAAGAGCCTGATCCAGCAGCTGGACACCGAGAAGTGGAATGCCACCTCTTTGGAAGCTCGCGACATCAAGCTGAAGATC
>JAZRLE010000059.1:0-2661 GCA_045646665.1 Faecousia sp.
GAGAACCTGGAACTGCTGGAGAAGGGTACTTGCAACCTGTTCCACCACGTCAACACCATCAAGAAGTCCGGCATCAACCCCGTTGTTTGTATCAACCGTTTCTACACCGATACCGATGCAGAAATCGCTCTGCTGAAGAAGCTGTGTGCTGAGCGCGGTGTCCGTTGCGCTGAGTCCAACCACTGGAGATACGGCGGCGAAGGCGCTGCTGAGCTGGCTCAGGTTGTTGTTGAGGCTTGTGAGGATCCCGTGGACATCAAGTTCCTGTACGATCTGGAGATGCCCCTGCGTGAGCGTGTTGAGCGCATCGCTAAGGAAGTTTACGGCGCTGACGGCGTGACCTGGCTGCCCCTGGCTGTTCAGAAGGCTGAGCGTTTCGAGAACGATCCCAAGTACGCTGATTACTGCACCATGATGGTTAAGACTCACCTGTCTCTGTCCGACGATCCCACCAAGAAGGGCGTTCCCACCGGCTGGAGACTGGCTGTTCGCGACATTCTGGAGTACGGCGGCGCTAAGTTCCTGTGCCCCATGGCCGGTACCATCTCCATGATGCCCGGTACCGCAGCAGACCCCGCATACCGCCGTGTTGACGTGGATGTGGAGACCGGCAAGGTTAGCGGCCTGTTCTGATTTCAAGTTTACAAAAAGGCAGACACGAAAGTGTCTGCCTTTTTTCGTTTATGGGATAACGCAAATGTTAATAACGAACACTATGTGAAATAACGAATCAGGTCACACATTTTGTGTGAGCCGATCAATTACTTTTCCTTATAGTAGAGCATACAGTGGCAGTAGCCTTCAAAATCCGGGTCGGCGATCTGCGCCTTAAACTCCTGGCAGATGCATTTATATTCTTCAGCCTTGCCAAGTCGGCAGGGGCAGTAGCCACCCTTGGCTTTTAAACCTTCCTTTACTGTGCGGACCACTTCCGCATCTTCATTGAGCCGTACTTTTCCCATCGTTTTGCTCCTTTCTGTTTTTTTCATCATACCATATTTTTTAGAGTTTGACAACCGGGCAAACCCTCAGAAAAGCCTTGCAGTTTTCTTCTTTCCGTGTTACACTTATGGCAACTTCTGTTTTGTAAGGAGTGTTGTTTCATGCCAACTGATGAAGCTGCACAGATCACCCTCGACACCCCGGATGCCTTGCTTGGATGCATTTTGGATATGGGTGAAGTGCTGCTGTCCAACGGTGCGGAGATCGTGCGGGTAGAAGATACACTCGCGCGACTGTGCGCTGCATACGGATTTACGGATATCAATGTATTCTGCATCACCTCCAGCATCGTGCTGACCGCCCAAACCTTTGATGGGCGGATCATTACCCAGACCCGTCGGATCACCTCCCGCAACACCAATCTGGAAATGATCGCCAATGTCAATTCCCTGTCCCGGCAGCTGTGCCGCAAACCGGTCAGTGTTGCAGATTTCCAAGAGAAAGTTTTTGAAATTCTGCAGACAAAAACCTACTCCCAGCCTATCCAATGTCTCAGCTATGCCGTGATTTCTGCCGCATTTTCGGTGTTTTTCGGCGGTTCTGCTTGGGATGCAGTGGCTGCGGCAATCTCCGGTCTGTTGGTTTTTGCCATTCAGCATTATCTGAAGAAACTGAAATTGAACGGTTTGCTTTACAGCCTGCTTGCCAGTGCGCTGACCGCACTGGTGGTAGTACTAATGGTACGCATCGGAATCGGCGATACCCCGGAAAAGATCAATATCGGCAATATTATGCTGCTAATCCCCGGTGTTGCCTTTACCACTTCCCTGCGGGATCTGACCAACGGTGACACCCTTTCCGGCATTGTGGGACTCAGCGAAGCGGTAATCAAATCCATTGCCATCGCCATTGGCTTTGCAGCCGTACTGGTGGGAATCGGAGGTATCCTATGACGGACTCTATCATTCAGACCCTGATGGGCGCCCTTGGCGCAGTGGGTTTTGCCATTTTGTTCAACGTGCCCAGGAAACAGCTTCCCCTGTTTTTTATAGGCGGTGCACTGGACTGGGCAGTATATCTTTTGTGTGTGCACAATGGGTGCAGTGAATTTCTGGGTATGCTGTTTGCTACCATGACCGCTGCATTGTCCAGTGAAATTTTGGCACGGATCATTCATGCGCCGGTCTTAATTTTGGTGGTACCTATGCTTGTTCCCCTGATTCCCGGCGGTAGCCTGTACCGCAGTATGGATGCCCTGGTGCGGAGTCAGAAAGCAGAATTTCTGGCATACGGTAGTTCCGCGATCGTCAGCGCCGGTGCCATCTGTCTGGGCATTATCTGCGTGACTGCGATCACCCAAACGGTTTTTGCCATATGGGATTATGTTCGCAAACAACGCCACACCTCTGTTTAACCACATCTGCAACACCCCGGCTTGAACGCCGGGGTGTTATGAATTTATCAAGGAAAAATAATTTGCAGAAATTGTGAAAATCGGTTGACAAACGGATTTCAATGTGATAATATATCCAAGCGTTCAGAAAACACTGACACAAAGAGAATATGCGCGAGTGGTGGAATTGGTAGACTCGCTAGATTCAGGTTCTAGTGTTCACTGCGGACGTGCGGGTTCAAGTCCCGCCTCGCGCACCAAAAAATACAGACACACTTCGGTGTGTCTGTATTTTTTTATTTGTAAGATGCGGGGGACTTGAACCC
>JAZRLE010000060.1:0-26462 GCA_045646665.1 Faecousia sp.
CAACGGAGGGCAGGGTCTTTTCTGCTTCCTCTGCGATCTGCCAGTCAGCGAACTTGGTGGGGTCCAGCTTTACAAGACCCTTCTCGTCCACATACTTGCCATTTTCGTCAAATACGATTGCCATAATGTGTTTCCTCCTTGAATTGTGCGGATGCACTTAAATTACGAGGAGCATTATAAGCTTTTTTCTTGACGAAATAAATAAGTTTATGATATTTTATATATAGATACAAACTATAGATCGGAGCAATACGATGAATTATAATTACCTTCGCTACTTTTCTGTCCTTGCCCAGTTGGAGCATTATACCTTGGCAGCTGCCCGGTTGGAAATTTCCCAACCCTCACTCAGCAGCGCCATTCGCAATCTGGAAGATGAGTTGGGCGTCAAGCTGTTTGAGAAAGTGGGTCGGAATATCCGTCTGACGGAGCAGGGACGGTATTTTCAGAAAAAGGTGGATTCCGCTATGGAGGAGCTTTCCATGGCAACAGAAGCGCTGCAGTCCAGCCGGGACAATGCGCCTATTGTGATCCGGCTTGGTTTTGTGTCCGGATCACTGGGTGGCGCAGTCGCCCGGGAGATGGCCTCGTATACGCGGCAAACCGAGCGCTGCCGTTTCCATATTACCGAGGGTTCTGCCAAGGATCTGATGGACCTGTTACACCAGGAAAAACTGGATATGGCCATTGTGGATGTCACTTCCCGGGATAGAAGTCTGCATTTCCGGAAGCTGCGACAGCGCAGCTTCTATGTGGCAGTTCCTGTGGACCATCCTCTGTCCGGCAGAGAATCGGTACAGGTTTCTGACTTGACGAATTACCCGCAAATCGGTTTCAGTCACAGTATGGACAGAAATTTTGAAGATTGGGCAAGTCACCCGGATGCCAGGCAGCAGTTTGTCTGTCAGGTGAATACCGTTGGCAGCGCACTGAATCTGGTTGGGGAAGGCTTGGGTATTACCACCATTCCCGGTGAGTGCATTGTGCCCATAGAGGGTATTGCCTACATACCTTTGGAAAATCGTCATCAGGCACTGTATTCCTGTATCGTGTATGACCGCTGGCTGTCGCCGCCGGTGTGGGACTTTGTGGAGCGGGTCATTCGATCCGCCAGGGAAGATTTGTGACAAATATCACGAAGAAAATGCTCCCTTTTGGGTATATTAAAGAAAAAGGAGCGATGGTTATGTATGATATCATTATTATCGGCGGCGGTCCTGCAGGTTATACCGCTGCGCTGTATACCGCAAGAGCGGGTCTTTCTACCCTTGTAATTGAGAAACTGTATGCCGGCGGACAGATGACGGAAACCATGCACATTGATAACTATCCCGGATACCCGGAAGGAATTGACGGCATCACCCTTGGTATGCAGATGCAAGCCGGTGCGGAGCGCTTTGGCGCCCAAACCCGAAACGAGGAGGTTTTGTCGGTAGAGTTGACCGGTAAGGAAAAAATAGTCACCACTTCCGGTGGTGAGTACCGGGCGAAGGCGGTGATCATTGCCACCGGCGCTTCCCACAGACCTTTAGGTATTGATAAAGAAAAGGAACTGACCGGAAAGGGTGTTGCCTATTGTGCTGCCTGCGACGGTATGTTTTATAAGGGAAAAACGGTTGCAGTGGTGGGCGGCGGCAATTCGGCTGTGGCAGATGCGCTGCTTTTGTCCAGAATTGCCAAAAAGGTCTATCTCATTCACCGCCGGGATACTTTCCGGGCGACGAAAATCTATGGGGAGCCGCTGGAGCAGGCAGAGAATATGGAGATTTTGCGAAATACTGTGGTGACGCAGTTGCTCTATGAGGACAAGCTTACAGGCGTGGCGCTGCAAAATGTGCAAACAGGGGAGAAGACCCTGTTGGAGTTGGACGGATTGTTTATCAGTGTAGGAAGAAGTCCGGCAACGGAACTGTTTGCCGGTCAGCTGGAACTGGACGAGGGCGGTTATATCGTGGCCGATGAATCCACCCGCACCAATCTTCCCGGCGTATTCGCTGTCGGTGATGTGCGTACCAAGGCGGTGCGGCAGATCATCACCGCCGCCGGTGACGGCGCTGTAGCTGCTTGGTATGCAGAAGAATATTTGATATAAAAGATCACTCCATCTCACCGGATGGAGTGATCTTTTTACGGTCTGTTGGCCGGATTATCCAGCACATTTCCGTCTTTGTCAAACCGGGAGCCGTGACAGGGGCAGTCCCAGGAGTGTTCTGTGGGATTCCACTTTAATGCGCAGCCTAAATGAGGACAGCGCTTGCCGGTAAAGGACAGCAGATTTGTGACCGTCTCAAAGCCGTTAATGAGCAGCTGCGGTCTGCAAATACTCCGGGAGGGACTGAAAATATCAGAAAAATCATTGCGTTTCCCCTGTGCCAGATCACTTAGGAGCTGTGCGGCAACCATAGCGCCGGTCATACCCCATTTATTGAAGCCGGTGGCGGTGAACAGCCTGCCTGTCCGGGCGGAATACTGACCGATATAGGGCATATGATCCAGACTCATACAATCCTGCGCTGCCCAGTGACAGACTTCCTGCGCCTGTGGGTAATGATGTCCGGCAAAGCGCCGCAATTCATACCAGTTGCCACCTTGTTTTCCGGTGCGATGTCCGCCGCCGCCCAAAAGCAGATATTCTCCCCAGTTTCGGAAGGACAAGCCTGTTTGGCTGTCGTCTACATACATACCGCCAACATCCTGTGCGTTTTTGTATGCAATCACATAGGAGCGGTGTTGGTACAGTTTCAGAAAGAAACTTCCGTGCTTGTTGATAAAAGGGAAGTGGGTGGCAACGATGACCGTCTTTGCCTGAATGTTTCCGCAGTGGGTAATGGCGGTATTGCCCCGCATTTCCTTTACAAAGGTGTTCTCATAAATGGGCAGACCTTTGGAGATTTCTGCAAGGAATTTCAGCGGATGAAGCTGTGCCTGGGTGGGGAATTTCACTGCGCCGTCGGTGAGCAGGGGTAGAGGGAGCTTGCTGTGAAATTCCGCCTTGGCTCCCATGGCATTCAGCGCACCCATTTCCTGTTCCAGCAGTACGCGGTTACCGCAGGTATAAACAAAATTGTCCTTGTTTTCAAAATCACAGTCCAGATTTTGACACAACTGCCTGTATTGTTCCACAGCGGACTGGTTTGCCTGCAGATATTTTTGTGCCGTTTCGATGCCTGTCTGTTTAACCAGCTTGTGATAGATCAGTCCGTGCTGGGCAGTGATTTTGGCGGTGGTGTGACCGGTGGTTCCCTGACAGATCCGCCCCTTTTCTGCTACACAGCAATCCACACCGGCCTGCTTGAGAAAATAGGCAGTGAGGATGCCTGTTATACCGCCGCCGATAATCAGTACATCGGTCTTTTTGCTGCCCTGTAGGGGTGAGAACACCGGCAGGCTGCAGGTTTTTTGCCAAATCGATTCCATAGCTTATTGGTCCTGCAAGTCTGCAAAAGTCGTATCGTTCGTTAGATTGTCCTGCGCCAGATCGTTGTCATAGACACCCAAACCGGTGGTGTGATAAACCTTTAAAGAAGGACCTTGGGTTCCGGCAATGATGGGATTGGCAGGGGTCTTGGTGTGCTTTGCTTTTCCTTGAATTTCCGGGACGGGCGGCTGGGTGTTTTTTGGGGGTTTTGGTGCGATTTGGGGTCGTTTCATTCCTTTTTTAGCCATGTTTTTTCACCTCACAGTTAGTATGGATGAATCCTGTGGCATTATGCAGCAAAACAGGGAGGTGTGAACCTCCCTGTCATTTTTACGGTCTGAGTCCCAATCCGCCTTCCAGCGTCAGTGTCTCGCCGCTCATATATTTCAGATCCGGACCTGCCAGTGCTACGCAAGCTCTGCCGATCTCTGTTTCCGCATCGCCGAAGTGTCCCATAGGCGGTGTGTGCACATTGGCGTTAAAGGTATCCGGATAGGCATTTGCCCAGCCTTCCAGCTGCGCGGTCCAAGCCAGCGGACAGATCACATTCACATTGATGCCGTCCTTACCCCATTCGTTGGCAGCGACCCGGCTCATTCCCCGGATGCCCTCCTTGGCGGCGGCATAGGCGCTTTGTCCAAAATTGCCGGAAAGTCCGGCACCGGATGCAAAATTGATGACACTGCCTTTTGTTTTTGCGAGGTAGGGATAGCAAGCCTTCATATAGTGGAAGGTGGCGTACAAACCTGAGTACACCGCCAGATCAAACTGCTCGGTGGTGTGATCGGCAAGGGTCACACCGGAGGCAGATGCCTGGGCATTGTTGATAAGAACATGGATATCACCAAAGGCATCCACAGCCTGCTGAACAACTTTTTGCACGACCGCTTCATTATCACCGCCGGAAGACACATCCGCCTGCACCGGTAGCACCTGAATCCCATAGAGCCGTTCCAGTTCTTCCTTGGCATCTAACAGTTTTTGCATATTTCGACCGGTGAGTACCAGATTGGCGCCTTCTTTGGCAAAGGCAGTGGCGATGCCGTAGCCGATGGAACCGCACCGCCCGTCACTTAAGACCGCGCGACCGCCGCCGGTGATAATCACGGTTTTGCCTTTAAAATAACCCATACGGATACCTCCTTTATTTGATAATTTGCCCGTTTGGACTGATGGTTATGACATGCAACGGAATATTTTTTTCGCTATTTTCGATTGCATTTTTTACGGCGAAGGGCAATCCGCCGCAGCAGGGAACGATCATCCGGGTGACGGTCACAGACCGGATGTCATTGTTGGCAAAGATCTGAGTCAGCTTTTGTGTATAATCTACCCCGTCCAGCTTGGGACAGCCGATCAGGGTCACCCGGTTTTGCATAAAATCGTTGTGGAAGCTGCCATAGGCGTAAGCGGTGCAATCCGCAGCGATCAGCAGGTCTGCTCCGTTAAAATAAGGGGCATTGGGGGGCGCCAGTTTTAGCTGTATAGGAAAATTATTAAGCCGACTGGGCACGGAAACGATTTGACCTTCTGCAGATTTCACCTGCTTTGCCGCCAAGACGGCAGCGTGGTCATAGGCGGGCGCTTCTCTTTCTTCAAAGGTAATGGCACCCGTGGGACAGGCGGGCAGGCAATCGCCCAGACCGTCGCAGTAGTCTTCCCGCAAGAGGGTCGCCTTTCCGTCCACGATGCCGATGGCGCCTTCGTGACAAGCACCGGCACACAGTCCACAGCCGTTGCATTTGGACTTGTCGATGGTAATGATTCTGCGGATCATGCGCTCTCCTCCTTTTGCCGTGCGGCGATCTTCATCATTGCTTCATACATCTCATCGCCTACGCACTTTCTGGCATATTGGCACCACTGCACGCAGCTTAGTGTATCATTATAAGCCACGAAACCGCAGTGCTCACAGCTCATTTGGGTATCGATGGAGAATAGCTCGATCTCATGTCCGCACTGGGGACAGACTTTTTCAATAATGGTGGGGGTACGGGGTTTTCCTTGGCATCCATCTAACATATGAATCCCTCCTTTTGTCCTTATTATAGAGCGAAAAAACACCTGCCGGTGTGACATTTGCAACATCGGCAGGTATTTTTTATTGTTCTAAAATTCGGAAACAGTTTTTATCGTAGTCAATCAGACCATCGTCCCGCATTTTTACCAGCTCTCTTGTCAGCGCACTGCGGTCAACGCAAAGGTAATCTGCCAGTTCCGTTCTGCCCAGAGGAATCTCAAAGTAACGGGCGTTTTGCGTCTGTGCCTGCACAGACAGATATGCCAGCAGCTTTTCCCGGATGGTGCGCTTGGAAATGACCTCGATCTTCCGGATCAAATCCCGGTTTTTGTCGGCAATGATATGCACCATATTCTCAATCAACTGATGGTGACAAGCGCAGGTGTTAGTACAGCTGTGCATCACCCGATCCAGGGGAATCAGCATGATCTTTGCGTCCTCAGAAACCACGAAGGTCACGGCAGATTGCTTGTTCTTGCCCCAGGCAAAGGTCTCGCCGAACATCTCGTCCTTGCCCATTCGGGCGACCAGTACCTTATTGCCCCACACATCTTCTTTTACCATATCCACACTGCCGGTCAGCAGAATACCCACATTTCGGATGTTTTCCTCCTCAAAGGCGATAATATCTCCCTTGCGGAAGGCCTTGACCTGATAACCGATGCAGCTGAGCATACCCCTGCGCTCCTCCGGTGCAATGCCGTCAAACAGGGGAGAGTTCACTTTGGAGAGAATGTCTGTCATGTAAATCGCCTCCTGTAAAACATTCTACAACAAAGCAGAAGAAGTTGCAACTGTCCCGTTGTGAAAAGGGCAAAAGATTCCCGGAATTGCTTGGCAATTCCGGGAATAAAAGTTTACAGGTTGTAGTACTTATCAAATTCAGCGGGGTGGGGGATCTTGGACATATCGCTGCATTCTGCCCGCTTGGTCTTAATGAAGTTGGCGATCAGTTCCTCGGGGAAGACACCGCCCTCGGTCAGATAGGCGTGGTCTGCCTCCAACGCATCCAGCGCATCCTCCAGACGGGTGGGGAGGTGGTGCAGCTTTGCCTTCTCCTCGTCGCTGAGGTGGTAGAGGTTGAAGTCGTAGGGACCCCAGCCTTCTGCGTGGGGATCAATCTTGTTCTTGATGCCGTCCAGACCAGCCATCAGGATCGCAGCATAGCAGAAGTAGGGGTTGCAGGTGGCATCGGGGTTACGCAGCTCAAAGCGACGCTTGTCGGGGCTCTTGGCGTAAGCAGGGATGCGGATAACAGCGCTTCTGTTGGAGGTTGCGTAGCCAACAGTCACAGGGGCTTCAAAGCCGGGCACCAGCCGCTTAAAGGAGTTGGTGCTGGGGTTGGTGATGGCGCAAAGAGAGGAAATGTGTTTCAGCAGACCACCCATAAAGTAGTGGGCGGTTTCACTCAGATGGGAGTAGCCGTTGTCATCGGAGAAGACAGGCTCACCATCCTTGAACAGGATCATATGCACATGCATACCGCTGCCGGCCTCGCCGTAAATGGGCTTGGGCATAAAGGTAGCGCTCTTGCCGTACTTCAGTGCGGTGTTGTGGATGATATACTTGATCATCATAGTGGCATCAGCCATATGGACGACTTCGCCCAGCTGAGGCTCGATCTCATACTGACCGCTGGCGGCAACCTCGGGATGGTGGTAGTTGATGTCAATGCCGGCTTCTTTCATCAGCAGGCACATCTCACTACGGCACTCATAGGAGGTATCAAAGGGCTTTGCGATATGGTAGTTCTTCTGCTTGGGAACGATGACACCCTTGCCGTCTGTTGCGGAGTTCCAGTAGGACTGGCTGGCATCCACGGATGCACCGATGTAGTTGCCCTGCACATCCCAAGTCACATCGTCGAACAGATAGAACTCAAATTCCGGCAGGATCTTCATCTCGTCGGCAATGCCGCAGTCCTTCATATATTGGACAGCTGCTTTGATGATATTCCGGGGATACTGTGCCAGGGGACGGTTCTGGGGGTAGTCAATGATCATGGCGTTGCCGGTCATAGTCAAAGTGGGAATGGAGCAGAAGGGGTCGATCATTGCGGTGTCGGGGTCGGGGATAAAGACCATATCGCTCTTTTCCACAACGGCATAACCGTAGTTGGAGGCATCAAAGCCGATGCCGCTTTTCATAGTATCTTCAGAAAAGTTTTCTGCAGGGATCGTTACATGGCGATACTGACCGTGAATGTCGACCATTTTGAAGTCGACCATTTTAATGTCATTTTCTTTGATGAGTGCAAGAACATCCTGAATACTCTTTGCCATTTTATTTGCTCCTTTTTATGTAATGGATATATTTAGTATACCCGTATTTGTGGGTATAAGTCAAGAATTTTGTTGTAATGGCGATGAAATCTTCCCCAGAGAATGGATAAAGGACCCGACAGCCAAACTGTCGGGTCCTTGTCTTGATAAAGAAGTAGGTCAGACCTTGACGCACTCGAAGTCCATTGCTTGGGCAAAGACCTCAATCTCCTTGGACAGGTCGCCCAGACCCAGCGCACTGTGATGACCGGGACCGTTGACACACCAGTCGTTATAGAACTCGGGGATGGGCTTTTGCATCCGGATACGGCAATTGGGGTTGCCGATGTTCAGAATGTCACCGGGAACGATCTCAGCCACCGTATAAATCAGCTTAAAGGTCTTTTCTGTGCCCACCTGGGTCAGATTCAGAATGGTGATAGGACCTTGCTTCATATCGAAGTCGATGCCCAGACCCTCGCCGATCTTACCGTGATGGACGGTGAGGTTCTGCAGCTTGGGCTTGCCCACTGCCAGGTCCACATTACTGGGACCGTCGTGACCCATCATAATGAAGTTTTCGTCGAAGTCCTGAGAGAAGAATTCCAGGAACATGCCGCCGCCGCCCAGCAGATTCAGGATCTTCATTGCCATAGCGGCCTTCACATCACCCTCGGTGACGCAGGGGATACCCATAGCAGTCAAACGGGATGCGGCAAGGGCAGACTGGCTACGCAGTTCAATGAGCTTTTCGGACTGACCCCACCAGTAGAAGCCCATACCATCGATGGCGTATTTCTTTACGATCTCATCGAAGGCAACAGCGATCTTGGCGGATTCCCGCATGTGCTCATCAGTAACAGACTCGTCCACCTCGTAATATTCCCGGAACTCCTTGTACATCTGCTGGAGCTGCTCTTCGGTGACGGCATCGTAGGCCTTTTCTACCTCTTCGATCTCCGGACGGCACACCAGCTGACCGGTGGCGCGGAGGATCCGGTGGTCATCCACAGGCATATCTACCATATTGGTGTAAGTATTGCCGATAACACCGAAACGGCACTTGGAATAGGCGGATGCTGCGGCAGCGCCCATACAGTGACGCTTGATCTCCTGCCAGAAGTGTTCCTGACCGAAATAGCCGGTGATAACCTGGAATTTCCGCTTCAGCGCCACCAGTGTGCAGGAATACTCGGGAATGGGGCAGGCGCCCTCGTGGTGCAGATACAGCTCGGTATCGGCATTCTTATAGTCGTAAGAGGCATCCTCGTGGGCATTGATGAGCCGGATGGGCACATTGGTTGCCTTCACGGTGGGAGCGATCATCATACCGGTGGTGTAACCAAAGGGGAAGATCAGCAGGATGTCGATGTTGCCCTCAGAGAGGATCTTTGCCGCTTCCACAGCGGTCTCATAGGTGTCAACCAGACCGGGGCTGACCACATCAGCATAGGATTCCAGTTGATCCAGCAACTTTTGATACATTGCCAGTCCCATTTCCTTCAGGTTGGGATACTGGTGAAAATACATGTTCAGTCCGGTGGGCAGAAGGCCGATCCGGGGTCTTAATTGTTTGCTCATTGTGTTTTCCTCCAAAATAATTATTTGATACCCAAAAGTCTTGCGGCGTTGTCCCGCAGGATCATTTTTCTCTGTGCGTCGGTGATGTCAGCTGACAGTACAGCGCCTTGGATAAACCGGTAGCCCTGCATTGGCGCGTCGGTGGCATAGAGTACTTTTTCCACACCTGCGCCATCTATCATTTTTTCCACCATTCCGTAGAACCGACCGGTGTCACACAGGTCCAGATAGGCATTGGGATACTGCTTTGCCAGCTCGATGGCAAGCTCCGTCTGTCCCTGAATGGAGTGACCCATAATAAAACGGATGTTGGGATACTTATCCAGGATTACTGCGATCTTGTCAGCAGAGTTACACTGCTCATCATTCATAGAAAGTCCCCAAGTGTGGCTGAGCAGGATGAGCTTATGTTCATCTGCAAAAGCCAAGGCATCAGCATAGGCGGGGTCAGTGATGCTAGTACGGTGGTAATCCGGCAGGAATTTCAATCCCACATAGCCGGGATACTTCCGGAAGGCCTCCTCCATCTGCTCCGCCGGGACAGGCGCATTGGGATTGAAGGCGAAATAACCCTTAATTCGGTCGGGATACCGTTGCATGGCATCGGTGATGTCGTTGCGGGAAAAACCCATAACGAACAGATCCTCGCAGGGGGCGGAGACAATCAGCTCCACACCGCACTCATCCATATATGCCACCATGCTGTCTGCATCGTGTTCGGGATAGTAGACGGGATATTCCGGTCCCATGTGGGTGTGGATGTCGATCATTTTGTAATCGATGTTCCAGTTGATCATAGCTTTACCTCCCCGAGCAGCCGTTCCATATTCCTGTGGGCGATGTTTTCCCGGTCATTGTCGCTGAGCTTGGCGGTCAGCAGACAGTTCATACTGCACCCGGGACTGTTGGAGGGGAAATTGGTGCCGTAGAGCAGGCGTTCGCTGCCGAAATACTGGCAGATCTGCTCGTAAGCGTGGGTCATACCCATATCGCCCGTTTCCAGATACACATTGGGATACCGCTTGAGCAAGGGGTAGATCAGTCTTGCGCTGGGCCAGATGCCGATGTTGCACAAAATCACGGTCAGATTGGGGAATTCCTGCAGTAGACCGTAGATGTAGCCGTAATCCGGTTGCGGTTCCAAATACAAAGGAATGTGCAGCTCCTCCATCAGATGCAGCTGCTCGCCCATGGTCACATCGCACATAATATAGCGGTTCTGCAAGGGGAATGCCCGCAGGAGCTTGACACCGTGACGCTTCATCTGCTCGAAGAACACATCCGGAACGAATGCCTTGTCAGCAATATCCGGCAGAATCGTCCAGGCAGGGATCAGCCGGTCCTCATATCCGGGCAGCAGGTCGGCAAGAAGCTTGTTGCCCTTGTCCGGATCGTAATCGAACATCGCCTTGTGCCACACCACAGCCTGTGAGATGCCAAACCGATCCATCACCTCCACCATCTGTGCGGGGGTGTCGGCGGTTTTTACATTGTCCATCACAATAAAGCTTTCATGATTGACAATGGGATGCTTGACAAAATCGCTGCCAATGCATGCGCTTGCGTCAATTATTTTCATAGCGCTTCCTCCTTTACACTTGTTTGAGGAATCGGATGGGATTCAGGTCTACGATCTGGGTAATGTCTTCTGGGGCCAGACCCTCCTGATGCATCATGGGGACGATGTTTTCGAAAATGTGATCATAGCTCCAACCGCCGTACTTCCGCAGGCTTGCCTTCAGACACAGATCCACGGCAACCAAAAGCTGCTTGACATAACCGTCTGCAATCAGCTTTTTCAGTGTACGCACCCGCTCCACGTCTGTGGCAAAAGGACCGCCGGCGAAAGCACTGTCCTGGGGCGGGAAGTAAAACTCCTTGCTGAAGTTGTCAAATTCAATGTAAACGCCCAGCTTCAGCAGGTCGATAAGGTATTCGTAATCGAAGGTCACATCAATATGGCAGACGCAGATGCTCTTGGGGTCAACACCCTTTTGGATCAGCAGCTCTGTCGCTTCCAGACCGGCTCTGGACCAGGGATAGGTGTGCAGGTAGATGGGAAGACCGGTCTTTTCGTGGACCATTGCGGCGGCAAGAAGGGATTCCCGCTCGACGGGGTAAATCCTCTCGCTCACACCCACCTCGCCGATGACACCGGCACGAAGGGTCGTTCCGTCAATGCCCTCGTTGATCTCCCGGAGCATAAATTCTGCCATCTGGTCTGCCTTCATAGCCGAGGTCTTTTCATCCATTGTATCATGGACAAAAAATGCTGTGCCGCAGACAATGTCGATATCGGTGTTTTCACTGATGTATTGCAGCTTTTTGATATCTCTGCCCAGACCGATGCTGGGGGTCAGCTCCACAAAAAGATCTACATTGTGCTTTTTCAGGTATTTTAATTCGTCGATGGCATCGTCAGCAGAGTCCAGTATCAGATTATCCCGGACAATGTAGGGATTTCTCCGCAGGACGCCCAGCCGCTCCATAGTGACTTCTCCGTAAAACAGTTCTTTTTCTTCCGGGGTAGAAGGCTCTACTGCTTCGTGGGTCATATCCAGAAGAAGATGCTCGTGGGGGCAGACCCGCTTGTAGTTATCCAGGCTTTTTAAGCCCTTGAGGGTTTGTATTTGTTTCATGATATCCTCCTTTTGAAAATCAGACAGGACATAATTTCCAAATTGCTACAATTTTATTATACAGCTTTCGGCGAAAATTTCATTGGTCTAGAAAGGTTTTTTTGTGTGAAAACACGACTTTTTGTAGCTTTGCTTTGACAAAGAGATGACTGTCTTATATAATGATAAAATGTAAAAGGGGGGATTTGTGTGAAATATACCTTTGATCTGGAAAATGTTCCCGTGATCACGGAGCAGGATATTTTCCGTCCCGGTGAAAATGTACATATTCAGCTTTCTACCCAGTATCCGGATTTTATCGGTGTGATCCATAAGCACACCTTCATTGAGATCGTGTACATTCTGTCCGGCTCTGCCACCCACATCATCGGTGACCGGAGCGTACCGGCCTCCAAGGGCGATCTGTTTATCATCAATTACGATACCCCTCACACCTTTGTCCGTAATGAGGACAGCGACGAGCCGCTGATCGCCTACGATCTGCTGTTTACCCCCGACTTTTTCGATTCGTCGCTGCTGAACAATGTGTTTTCTGAGTCGATGAGCTCCTCGTTTTTGTTCTATTCGCTGTTTCCGGAGCAGCAGCTGGCATCGGATGTGCATATCTCCGGTTCCAGCTACAATGTGTTCGGCGAACTGTTCAACAAGATCTATCTGGAGTTTACCAACCGGGAGCGGGGGTATATCAACATTATCAGCGCCTATGTGACAGAGCTGATCGTGAAGATATTCCGGAAGATGGACAGCGCCCAAAATAAAGAGGTTTCCTCCAATCAGAAGCAGGTGGTCAATAACACCCTTGCCTACCTGCGAAAAAACTATCAGAAGCAGATATCCTTGGACGAACTGGCATCTCAGGTGTTTTTGAGCAAGGATTATTTTTCTCGCCTGTTCCGGCAGACCACGGGTGTACCTGCCAGTGCATTTTTGCAGAAGATCCGCGTGGAGGAGGCATGCAATCTGCTGTCGACCACCAATATGGCCATCAAGGATGTGGCGCAGCAGTGTGGCTTCCACGATATTAAATATTTCTACAGCATTTTCAAAAAGCTGACCGGTCTGACACCCCGGCAATACCGGATCGACAGAAAAAAGATTGACAGATAACGAGAAAGAGAGTGTGTATATGCAATACTATTTGGCAATCGATATCGGCGCTTCCTCCGGTCGGCATATTGTCGGCTGGCGGGAAAACGGAGAGATTTACACACAGGAGGTCTACCGGTTTCCCAACGGTGTATGCCGGCAGGATGGTCATCTGACCTGGGATCTCCAGGCGCTGTTTTCTCATGTAAAGGAAGGCATCAAACAGGCATTTGCCCAATACCCCAAGGTGGAGAGTTTGTCTATTGACACTTGGGGTGTGGACTATGTGCTGCTGCAGGACGACCGGGAAGTGCTGCCCTGCTATGCTTATCGGGACAATCGTACCGAGGAATATATTCCCGAGGCGCACAATGCGGTCTCGTTTGCACAGTTGTATGCCCACACCGGCTGTCAGTTTCAGCCTTTTAACTCTATATATCAGTGGTATACGGATCTCCGGCAGGGTCGGTTACAGGGTGTGACTGATGTGCTGATGATGCCGGAATACCTGCTGTATAAGCTTTGCGGTGTGAAGGCAAGAGAATATACCAATGCAACTACCACGGGTCTTGTCAACGGTCAGACCGGCGAATTTGATTTGGAACTGGTAGAACAGCTGGGACTTCCCAAGGCGCTGTTCCCGGCATTGCAGCGCCCCGGCACGGTGTTGGGTGACCTGCTTCCGGAAATCGCCCGGGAGGTGGGGGGTAATTGCAAGGCAGTGCTGTGCGCCACCCACGATACCGGCTCTGCGGTGGTGGGAATTCCCATGGAGGGCAACCACCCTTACATATCCTCCGGTACTTGGAGCCTGCTGGGTGTCAAGACCCCCAAACCCATTACCGACGAAAAAAGCCGACAGGCAAACTACTCCAATGAGGGCGGCGTAGGTTACAACCGCTATCAGAAAAACATTATGGGTATGTGGCTGGTTAACCGCCTGCAGGAGGAGCTGTGTCCTCAAATGCCCTTCCCGGAGATCGTTCGCTTGGCAGAGGAAAGCGCAACCACTTTGACGGTGGATGCCAATGCCCAGGAATTTTTGTCGCCGGAGAGTATGAAAGCGGCATTCGATACGGCAACGGACGGGAAACTGCAATCGGTAGGCGATTATTTCCGTTGCGCTTATTTGAGCTTGGCAGAGAGTTACCGGCAGGCCATCGCGGAGCTGGAAACCAACACCGGTATGGACTACAGCAAGCTGTATATTGTAGGTGGCGGTGCAAAAAACAAATTCTTGAATGAATTGACCGCCAAAGCCACCGGCAAGAGCGTGGTTGCCTTGCCCATCGAGGCAACGGCCCTGGGCAATCTGAAAATACAAATGGAGGTTGTGTAATATGTCTTACTCAGAAGCAAAAGCAAAATATGCCGCGTTGGGCATTGATACAGATGCCGCTATCGAGATGTTGAAAAAAGTACCCGTCTCACTCCATTGCTGGCAGGGTGACGATGTCCGCGGTTTTGACACCGATCCCAATAAGCCCCTCACCGGCGGTATTCAGACCACCGGCAACTACCCCGGCAGAGCCAGGACACCGGAGGAGCTGATGGCGGATATCGACAAGGTCATCAGCCTTGTGCCCGGACAGGTGAAGATGAATCTTCACGCCTGTTATGCTATTTTTGACGAGAAAAATCCTTGGGTTGACCGGGATAAGCTGGAGCCCAAGCATTTTCAGAAATGGGTGGATTTCTGCAAGGAACGGGGTCTTGGCTGCGACTTTAACCCCACCTTCTTCTCCCACCCCAAATGCGATCCGTTGACCCTGTCCAGTCCAAACGAGGAGACACGGAAGTTCTGGGTGGAGCACGGCAAGGCCTGTATCCGCATCTCTCAATATCTGGCGCAGGAGCTGCAGCAGCCATGTGTTATGAACATCTGGACCGGTGACGGCTTTAAGGACATTCCTGCCGACCGGATCGGTCCCAGGCTGCGCTATAAGCAATCCTTTGACGAGATGCTCTCCGAACCCTTTGACCCGGAGATGGTATATCCCTGTGCCGAAAGCAAAGTCTTTGGCATCGGTGTGGAAAGCTACACAGTAGGCTCTGCCGAGTGGTGTCTGAAGTATGCCGACTCCCGTCCCGACTGCATCAGCCTCATGGACAACGGTCACTACCACCCCACCGAGGTGGTTTCCGACAAGATCTCTGCGGTGCTTGCCTATGATAAGAAAATGGCGCTGCACATTACCCGCGGTGTCCGCTGGGACAGCGACCATGTGGTGCGCTTTGACGATGAAACCATTGAGCTTTGCAAGGAGATCGTCCGCTGCGGTCTGGACAGAGTATTCATCGCACTGGACTATTTCGATGCATCTATCAACCGGGTATCCGCTTGGGTCACCGGCTTCCGTAACCTGCAAAAGGCGCTGCTGTTTGGTCTGCTGCAGCCCAACGGTGAAATGGTCAAACTGCAGAACGAGGGCAATTGGACCAAGCTGATGGTGGTGCAGGAAGAACTGAAGACAATGCCCTTCGGCGAAGTGTGGGATGCCTACTGCCGCAGCTGCGGAAAACCGGAGGACGGTCAGTGGTTTGCCCAGATCGAGGCTTACGAGCAAAAAGTACAAAGCAAGAGAGGATAAGAAAATGTTTACACAGAAAAACGCACAGAAGCTGGAAGAATTTGTAAAGCTTTCCTGCATCGGGGGCGGTCGTGCCGACTATGTACAGGGCGGCGGCGGTAATACCTCCGTGAAGCTGGCGGGCGGCTTAATGGCCATCAAAGCTTCCGGCTTTTGCCTGAAGGATATCAAAACCGATAACGGCTATGCCGTGCTGGATTCCGATGCCATCTGCAAGTTCTACCGGGAGAATCAGCCGGAAGATTTTGCTGATTGTGAAAAGACCGGCGCCCAGTGCACCAAGGACAATACCCTTGCCATCGAGGGACTTCCCCAGTTGCGCCCCTCCGTGGAGGCAGGCTTCCACTCCATTCTGAAGACCTTTGTGCTCCATACCCACAGCGTCTATGCAAACCTCGCTGCCTGCGCGGTGGAGGGCAGGGAGGTGGCTGCTAAGGCCTTTGAAAATGCTCTCTACAGCTGGGGTTGGGTGGACTATCAGGATCCCGGCGCCAAGCTGGCATTTGCCATTCGGGACGAACTGGACCGAGTGGAACGCCAGACCGGCAAGGTGCCTGCTGTGATCTTGATGCAGAACCACGGCATCATTGTCCACGATGACGATGCGTTGACTACTCTCGCAATTCACGCAGATGCCAATGTTCGTCTTGCTGCTTGCTTTGGTTTGACGGAAAACGCTTTCCCTGCCATTGCTGTGGAGGAGTTGGCCGGTGGTGTTTACAGAGCAGCCACACCTTATCTCAAAGCACAGCTGAAGGATTGCAAATATTCCCAGCAGCAGCTGATCACCGAGCCCCTGTACCCCGATCAAATGGTATTTCTCACCGGTACCTATTTCCAGGATCAGGACGGTGTAGATGAAGGTCAGGCAGTATCCAGCGGCAAGAACGGCGAGCTGATTATGCGGATGGGTGAGGGCAAGGCGAAGACCCTGACCGAAACCCTCGCGGCGGTGTTCTTCATTATGGAGAATATTCAAAAGGCTGGCTACACTGTGTCTACTATGAGCGATGCGGCAAGAAACTTCATCTCCAACTGGGAGAGCGAAAAGTACCGCAAAGCAATGAGCGATAAGAAATAAACCAAAAGAAGCCCTGACGCGTGTCAGGGCTTCTTTGTTATTTTAAGGTCAGACCGTCGTGGAAGGCTTGACCGACTGTTTTGCCCAGCACCAAATACCGGTGATGGACAGGGTCAAAGGTGATCGGCTGGAGCTTGGCAACATCCACTTTGCCATCTGCATCCAAATATGCTTCGTCCACACAGACATTGACCACCTTGCCAACCAACCGGCAGGATTTGGGGTCATAGGAGAGCATTTCGCACTCCAGTGCCATAGGGAGCTCGTCGATCAGCGGCGCATCCACAAATTCCGATTTGGTGGCATGGAAACCTGCTTTGGCAAACTTATCCGGCTCTTTGTTGCCGCTGACGATACCCACATAATCGCAGGCATTTACTGTTTTCACTGTGCCCATAGACACAGTGAAAGCCTTGCGAGCCTGAATGTTCTTGGCGGTCTTGTGACCGGCCTCCACGCAGATGGTCAGTTCCGCTTCTTCCGTAACACCGCCCCAAGCGGCGTTCATGGCATTTGGCGTGCCGTCTTCATTGTAAGTGCCGATAATAAACACCGGCATGGGGTAACACATTTCTTTTGCACCAAAATTTTTTCTCATAAAGCATGTTCTCCAAACACCATAGTATAGTATTTTTTAAAATCACCAATCAAATCAACTTTTTCGTTTTCAGCAAGTATCCCTTCCGGCTCACCGTCTGCCAGCATCCCGTAATAGTAGTCCGGTTCACCGCGCATTTCTTCTGTGAGCATATTATGCTCGACTTCGTAGATTACAACGGACAGAATCATAATCAATCTTTCGCGTTCGGTAAGCTGGGATTCATCGGTATCGTGCAGACTCATGGTTTGTTTTTGTTCATTATACTATAAAGCGCGTTGCTGTTGCAAGGTGTATTTTAGCGTGTTATAATATCCCAAAGAGGTGAAAGCCGTGAAGAAATTGGTTTTGATATTATTTGCGATATTTGTTTTGACTGCCTGCGGGCAAGATAAAGAAAACAAACAGGAGGTGGTATATGTGAATATTACAGCAGAGCAAGCAAAGGAATTGATGGACAGCCAAAAAGGATATATTATCCTCGATACACGCACCCAGGATGAATATGCGGAAAGCCATATTCCCGGTGCGATTCTGATTCCCTACGATGAGATTCTGGAGAAAGCGGAAGGTGTGTTGACCGATAAAAATCAACTGATCCTGGTCTATTGCCGCAGCGGTCGGCGCAGTAAGCTGGCTGCAGAAGATTTGGTAAAGCTGGGCTATACCAACATCAAAGAATTCGGCGGTATCATCGACTGGCCCTATGAGGTAGAGTGAAATGGTAAAAGAAGTAATGCACGATCCGATTTTTCTGGCGCTGAAGTCGGAACCGGCAACGATGGAAGATCTGCAAGTGGCGCAGGATCTTCTGGATACGCTGATTGCCAACAAAGATGCCTGTGTGGGAATGGCGGCCAATATGATCGGTGTACGCAAACGCATCATTGTATTTGACAATGAGGGAACCTATATGACGATGTTTAACCCTGAGATCGTCAAAACGGCAGAACCCTATGATGCCCAGGAAGGGTGCCTTTCTTTATTGGGTGGACCGCGTCCGTGCAAGCGTTACCAAACCATCAAAGTCCGGTGGCAGAATGAGAAATTCCAAATCCGCATCAAGACCTTCACCGGCTGGCCTGCCCAAATCATCCAGCACGAGATCGATCACTGCAACGGTATTTTGATATAAATGGGAGATACACTGTGAAAATTTATGATATTTCTCAGGAGGTTTTCTCCTGTAAGGTCTATCCCGGCGATCCAAAACCGGAAAAACAGACCCTTTGTTCAACAGAAAACGGGGACTTGTACAATCTTACCGCTTTTTCTATGTGCGCTCACAACGGCACCCATATTGATGCGCCATTCCATTTTCTCGGCGAGGGGAAAACCGTGGAGCAGATAGACTTAAATACTTTTGTAGGCGATTGCTATGTTGCCCGCCATAATGCAGATGTAACCGGCGCAGATGCGGTTGCTATTCTGCAAAAAGCGGAGAATGCACCCCGGATCTTGATCGCAGGATCGGCTACCGTTACCCCGGAGGCAGCGGAGGTGTTTGCGAACGCCGGCATTTGTCTGCTGGGAAACGAAAGTCAGACCGTGGGTCCGGAAAATGCCCCAATGCAGGTACATAAGACGTTACTTGAAAAAGATGTGGTGCTTTTAGAGGGTGTCGTTTTGACGGATGTACCCCAAGGACATTATTTTCTGAGTGCTGCGCCGCTGTGCCTGGCGGGGGCTGACGGTGCGCCTTGCCGTGCATATCTGATCGAGAGGTAACGCAGATAGTGGACAGAAATGAACTTATCCGGGTATGGAAGACGGAAGAGGAATTTGCGCATATCCACGGCTGGGATTTTTCTTATATTGACGGTCGCTATATGGAAGGCACAGACTTTCCTTGGAATTACCGGCAGGTGATAGGGGAATATCTGATCCCGGATAAGAAACTGTTGGACATCGATACCGGTGGCGGAGAATTCTTACTATCGCTGGGGCATCCCTATGAGAACACGGCAGCTACGGAGAATTACCCGCCCAATGTGCAGCTGTGCAAGGAAACATTATTGCCCTTGGGGATCGATTTTCGGCAGGCTGATGGCAACGGGGATCTTCCGTATCCCGATGAAAGCTTCCATATGGTCATCGACCGGCACGGCGACTTTAACCCGGCAGAAATTCATAGGGTGCTGAAAGCCGGCGGTGTGTATATCACCCAACAGGTGGGAGCAGAAAATGACCGGGAGCTGGTGGAACTTCTTTGCGGAAAAACCGAACTGCCTTTTCCGGAGCAGTACGCAGACAAGGCAGCAGAAAAATTCCTGAGTGCAGGCTTTTTTATCCTGCGTCAAGAGGAGTGTTTCCGCACCATTCGGTTCTATGATGTGGGCGCGCTTGTGTGGTTTGCTCGTGTGATTCCTTGGGAGTTTCCCGGCTTTTCGGTGGATACCCACCTGCAAAACCTTATGAATGCACAGTGTATTTTGGAAGAAACCGGCTGCATCGAAGGAAGGACCCACCGATTCTTATTGGTGGCACAAAAAGTATAAATATAAACAAGAAAAAGAGGTGGGAGCGATGATTATTTTGATTGCCGGGGCGAGCCATACCGGAAAGACGGCATATGCACAAAAATTACTTAAAAAATACCACTATCCCTACCTGTCCATTGACCATCTGAAAATGGGTCTGATCCGCAGCGGTCAGACGAAGCTCACACCCATGGACGACGACAAGCTAACGGACTACCTCTGGCCTATCGTCCGGGAGATGGTAAAGACGGCTATTGAGAATAAGCAAAACCTCATTGTAGAAGGGTGCTACATCCCATTCGATTGGCAAAAGGATTTTGACAAGGCGTATTTGGAGAACATCCGCTATATATGCCTTGTGATGTCCCGGCAGTATATCGAGAATCACTTTGCAGACATTCAAGGATATGCAAGTGTGATTGAAAGCCGATTGGACGATTCTGACCTGAATCAGAAAGACCTGATTGCCGCGAACGCGTACAATCTCGCCCAATGCATTGCCCACGACTTGCCCTATATTTTGATGGACAAAGAATACAAGGTGGAATAATATGAAACTTTTGATTGAAGCTTTAACGAAGTTCACCTGCGGTCTGCTGTTAGTGGGGCTGCTGATCTTCCTGCCGGCCGGCACGCTTCGGTATACATACGGCTGGTATTTTGTTGCCTTGCTGTTTGTACCGATGCTGGCTGTCTAAAGCCCCGGAGTTTCTGAAAAAGCGGTTGGATGCCAAGGAAAAGCAGGGGACACAGAAGGGTGTCGTTGCCTTTTCGGGACTGATGTTTATCGCCGGTTTCGTGGTGGCAGGTCTGGACTTTCGCTTTGGTTGGTCAACGATGCCTCCTTGGGTAGTCATTACAGCATCAGTGCTGTTTTTGGTTGCATACGCCCTGTACGCCGAGGTGATGCGTGAAAATGCCTACTTAAGCCGAACAATCAAAGTGGAAAAGGGGCAGACCGTGGTGGATACCGGGATGTACGGCATTGTCCGCCATCCTATGTATGCGGTGACAATTCTGCTGTTTCTGATGATCCCACTGGTGCTTGGCTCTTGGTATGCACTGATTGCCTTTGTGTGCTATCCGGCGGTGATCGTTGTCCGGCTGAAAGACGAGGAAGACCTGCTGACAAAAGAACTCCCGGGTTACGCCGAGTACAAGCAGAAAGTCAAGCACAGAATCCTTCCCTTCATTTGGTAGATGTTGGAGCGTTGAAATACGGAGAAGAGAAATATGCTTACTGACAATCAGAAATTATGATGGATTGATCGGAAAAACTGGACCGAGGGATATGTTATAGTTTTGCAGCGGTTTGAAGTAAACTGCGAGACTATAGTCGGTTTAAGTAAAGGTATTTGAGGAAATTGCGAAACAGATTACGAACAATAAGAAAGTGCGTTGCAAATTATGCAACGCACTTTTTGTTAATCTTTGAGCAGTTTGTTTAATTTCTCCGCCTTGGCTTTTATAACCAAGTAGATGATGAGCCAGACGAGGGCATAGCCTGCGACGAAAATGCCGGTGAATACCAGAATGGGAACGAGAGAATTCTGCAACCAACCGTTGATCAGATAGGTGAGTATATAGGTGATATACAGTGCACCGCCGTGGAGCAGTATCATAATGGACAGGGGCAGCTGTTCATTTCTGTAGATGGCGGTCATACCTGCTGCAATAAAGGCAAGCAGTGTGATGCTCAAAATACCCATACAAACTTCACTGGGGGAGAGAGATTCTGCAGTGCCGGTAGCACCTAAAATGCCGTAAATGACAGCCAAAACCACAGGACCGCCTGCAGCGCTAGTCAGACCCCGGAGCAAAAATTCTTTCCAAAACTTTTTCATTTTGCTTCTAACCTCCTTTTGATTTGGGCAAAGCACCGCCGGGAGACATACTCCGTGTAACCGCATTTGAAGACTGCATCCACACTGCCGGCGATGGTGACGGTGAATCGATCCAAAGCGCTTTCATTGGCAAGGGTGCTTTTGTTGATACGGATGAAAGAAGAGGGGAGTGCAGCCTCTAATTCATACAATCTTTGTTTCAACCGATATCGGCAATTTTTAGAATCAATGGCGTAGGTTTTGCCGTCCAGCACGGTGACACATTCAATCTCAGAAATGGACAGCATTTTGATGTCGTCCTCGGTGTAGCCGGGGATGCGGTCTGTGCCTGTGTGTTTCTGAATCAGCGCTTCAATTTCATCAATTAGAGCGGTACGGTCGTGGACAGTCGCTACCACTTCTTCGTCTTTTTCTTTGTCGATGATAAGCCTAAACTTCATTGGTCCACCTCCAGTGTTGTTATTGTATCATACCCGAGATAAAAATGCGCAAAAATCTATCAATCGGTATTTTGAGGACACCAAACGGCAAATTACCCGGAATTGCGTTGCAATTCCGGGTCGATTATTTGTTTTTGAACCATTCCCACAGCTTTATGATGCCAATGATGATGGCGGACAGCGCGCCGATTTTGATCAAGAAACTCACCAGCGCAATGACGATCACCGGCACAAGGTCGGCGGGGGATAACTGCTGATAGGCAGAAAAATCCGCATGTATAAAGTTAATGGACATTAAGACAATGGCAATGGTAAAAAGAATCCATTTGTTTTTCATTGCTGTTTTTCGATATATATGTCAATAACTTCCTTGGCAAATGCACCGGTGCCTGCACCGCCTACCTTATCGATGTTCTCGGTCATACTACCGCCGCCTGCGTAGCTTTCAGCAAGACTGCCCAGAATCTGAGGTGTGCAGGTGTAGTAATTTGCGGTTAAGAAGTCCTGCAATTCTTTTGCCCAAGACTGCGCAGCCTCACAGTCTGGCTTACAGGGGCGCATCTTGCCCAGTTTTGCAAAAAAGTCCATCACCTGTGCGCCCAGGTCCTTTTCCTGTTGGGCGGTACGACCGGCAGACTTCCGGGAGAACTCTGTATAGGCATCTGTCTTGCCGTACAGTGCCTTTGCCTGTGTGCTGTATTCGTCCATCTTTTTGGGGTCAAATCCTTCAAAATCCATATATTTCACTCCTACTGTTAACATTCCTTTGGCAAGGGCGATTCGGTTCTGCAGTTTGCCGACTCGCTCCTGCATCAGCTTGATTTGCCTTTCTAAACAGCGGTTTCGGTCGTAGTCGGGGGCGTGGAGAATACCTGCGATCTCTTTCAAAGAAAGTCCCAGTTCCCGAAACACAAGAATCATATAAAGCTTTTCCTGTGCCGCATCATCATACAGCCGATAACCGGCCTCTGTCACTTGCGTAGGCTTCAATAGATCAATGGCATCGTAGTGGTGCAATGCCCTGACACTGACCCCGGTGAGCTTGCTTACTTCCTTAACGGTCTTCATTCCGATCCCTCCTAACAAGGGTATTATAAACCATGACGCAGCGTAAGAGTCAAGGGGTTTAAAAAAATAATTCCCGGAATAGGTCAAAAACCAATTCCGGGTTTCGTTAAGCTTGGGGCGACACAGAGGGTAGATTGCCCAAGTTGTTGTTTTCGCTGCCGTCAGGGATGGACTTCAGATATTCGGTATCTCCACGGTGGGCGATGCCCACACCGGCGATTAGACCTTGTTTTGCCATATCCACTGCCTGTTGTTTTTCCACAACAGTATTGTCAGATAGTTGGTAGCCGGTGATTCTGCCGCCTTCTTTTACCAGTCCGACAATCCGCTTCGCATTTGCATTTTCTTGTGGAATCTGATCCAAAGTCTGTTTTACAAGTTCTTGTCTGTCCATTAAAACCACTCCTTTTGCCTTAGTTTTTGCGAGCATCAGGAGAATATACAAATAATTCAGCCGAAGACTACCCAAAGGGCAATCTTCGGCTAAATGGTACGAGTTGTTTTATAGGATTTAAGCAAAAAGTGAGTAATACCAATGGTTTTTGCAGTCAACAAACAGTACTTATCCATGTTTTCCTGCCCAAACAAATAAATTATAATATCATCCGCGAAGCGGAGCTGTAACTAATTCGCTATTCACTATTATTTATTACTTTCCAAAAATTGGCCTGTCGCTTTAGTGAAGAGTGAATAGTGAAAAGTGAATAAGTAAAATCGGCAACCCTCCGTCCAGCCGTCGCCGGCGGCGCTCGTCTGCGGGCATTCGATTTTTCGAATCCTGTCTACAGAAAGATTCAGGCGAAGGCTATCACAAGGGCATCCTTCTCCCAAATACCAAAGATTGCCACCCGGTGTCAATACTCCTGCGCGATACACTCCTCAAAAACATCAGTTGACAACAAGAATATGGAAAAGTATAATGAGGAGTATCAGTACATATAAAAATATGTGGCAAAGGAGCGTCACGCGCATGAAGATTCTGTTCGCAGAAATCGGCCTCGAGTCCAACACCTTTTCCAGCGAGCGCACCGACCTTAAGCGCTGGATGCCCGGCGGCTACAGTGTTGGCGAAGAAGTCATCAAAAATTTCGAAAACATCAGCGATATGGCTGGCGGCTTTATCCGCACCGGTCGTGAGTTGGGTATTGAAATGATCCCCACTGTCGTCTTCTGGAATGCCGGACCTCTGATGTACGATCAGACTCGTGACGAAGCTGTCGGTATGATGGTTGAAGAAATCAAGAAACATCTGGGCGAGTTCGAAGGCGTTGCTCTTGCTCTGCACGGCGCCGGCGCAAGCGAAACCTGCGACGACCTTGAATCTTTTACCATTAAGGCCGTCCGCGATGTCGTCGGCCCCGACATGCCCATCGTCGTTTGCCTCGACCTGCACGGCAACATTTCGCAGGAAATGCTGGACATGTCCACTATGCTGATGGGAATCAAGACCTATCCGCATGTGGATTTTCCAGAAATTGCCGGTAAGGGCCTGCGCGCTCTGATCGCCACCATCAAGGGCGAACTTAAGCCGCAGCACGCTCTGTGCCAGGTTCCCATCATTGTTCCGCAGGCTGCCTGCTGTACCATGGAACTGCCGATGAAAGAATTTGTCGATCATGTCGCCGAATATGCTGAGCAGAACGGCCTGATCGACGCTACCATCTTCCATGGCTTTGCCTATGCCGATGTGCCGGCCACGGGAATTTCGATTACCGTCGTCGCCGAGCAGGATGCTGAAAAGCATGCCAAGATACTCGGACAGTGGGTCTGGGAAAACCGCGGAAAGCTTCTGTACCACGGCCGGATGCCCGATGAAGCCATTGACAATGCTCTTGAAATCCTTAAGCAGCCGGGCGAAGGCTATGTTGTCATCAACGAGTCTTCTGACAACCCGGGTGGAGGCACTCCGGGCGACGGTACCTACCTCTGCCGCGAACTGCTCAAGCGCAATTTGCCGAGCACCATCTTTGGTTCGATTGTCGACCCAGAAACCGCTCGTGCGGCTCACGCTGTCGGTGTCGGTGGCACCTTCTCGGGCCATTTGGGCGGCAAGACCGACAATATGCACGGTGAGCCCATCGAGTTCGAAAACGCCGAAGTTCTCAACTTGAGTTGCGGTGACGCCTGGATCGTCGCTCCCATCTACACCGGCTTCCATCTGGTCTATGGCAAGAGCGCCCGTATCCGCATCGGCAATGTGGAAGTTATCGTTACCGAAAACCTACCCCACCAGAACTTCGACGACCGTGTATTCCTGATGACTGGTGCTGACATCAACCAGTATAAGATCATCTGCCTCAAGTCAAGCGTCCACTTCAAGGGCTTCTTTGCTCCTCGTGCCAAGGGTATCGTTAGCACTGAACCGCCCGGAATCAACACTGCCAACATCCACCTGCTTGATTACAAGAAGGTTCGCCGCCCGATTTTTCCGCTTGAAAAAGACTTCCACTGGAAGACATAAGAAACCCACTTAAATCAATCGGTGGGGGATGGGTAAGCCCGTCCCCTGCTTTTTGTTTTGACAGAGCACTCAAAAAGGCCATAAACTCCACACAAAGCATGGAGTTTATGGTCCGAGGGGCGAACCCTCGGCGGCAACGCTCGTCCGCGTTGTATTTATATTTTCGAGTCTCGCATTCAAAAGAAATAAGCAGAAACGGCATAAAAGCCATTTCTGCTTATTTGGTCCGGATGACAGGATTCAATATGCATTTTCGCGTTGCGAAAATTAAGGTAGCCACCAGTGTTTGCACTGGTGGCAGGAACTGTCCACCGGACAGTTCCATTATAATGGGTTCGAATCCTGTCCAATAAAAGATTTAGCAGAGGCTTACCACAAGGGTAATCCTCTGCTAAATGGTCCGGATGACAGGATTCGAACCTGCGGCATCTTGCTCCCAAAGCAAGCGCTCTACCAAACTGAGCCACATCCGGATATTTGCGACTTGTTTATTATACATTAACCGGAGGGAAAAAGCAATCACAAAATGTTATGCGCCAAAACAAAACCCCCGTGGCTTTTGCCACGGGGGAATTTGATAGGAAATTACATATCGAAGGGATCCATACCCAGAACGGGGTGACCCACGGTGCCCAGGTACTCCAGCAGCTGCTCGGGATCTTCCTGGCAGATGGTCTCGTCAGCGATCATGTCGGTGAAGTTCTCAACACCGTACATCTCCAGAACAGTCGCATCCAGACGCTCGCGCATCTGATCCTTCAGCATCTTGGGCATCCAGACGATACGGCCGGGACCGCCTTCTGCTGCGATGAACTTCTTGGAGGAGATGAAGTGCTTGCCGTGACCCATAAAGCCGGGTGTCTGCACACCGCCGCCGGTCATGGAAGCCATCTC
>JAZRLE010000061.1:0-3461 GCA_045646665.1 Faecousia sp.
TCCAGACGCAGAGTACCTGCTACGGATTTCATAGCTTTGATTTGTGCAGCACCGCCTACGCGGGATACGGACAAACCAGAGTTGATTGCCGGACGAATACCGGAATAGAACAATTCGGATTCGAGGAAGATTTGGCCGTCGGTAATGGAAATTACGTTAGTCGGGATGAAGCCACCAACGTCGCCTGCCAAAGTTTCGATAATCGGCAGTGCGGTTACAGAGCCGCCTTTGAGCGGAGCGATGCTGTTCAATTTAGCAGCACGTTCCAAGAGACGGGAGTGCAAATAGAATACGTCGCCAGGGTAAGCTTCACGTCCGGGAGGACGACGGAGCAACAAGGACATTGCGCGGTATGCAACAGCGTGTTTGGACAAGTCGTCGTATACGCACAGAACGTCTTTACCTTGGTCCATGAAGTATTCAGCCATGGTTACACCGCAGTACGGAGCCAAGAATTGGAGCGGAGCAGAGTCAGCAGCAGTTGCAGCTACGATGATGGTGTATTCCATAGCGCCGTGTTGTTCAAGGGTACGAACGATACGAGCAATGTTAGAAGCTTTTTGGCCGATAGCTACATAAATGCAGATAACGCCCAAGCCTTTTTGGTTAATGATGGTGTCGATTGCTACTGCAGTTTTACCAGTACCGCGGTCGCCGATGATAAGTTCGCGTTGGCCACGGCCGATAGGTACGAGAGCATCGATACATTTAATACCGGTTTGCAACGGAGTGTCAACGGATTGACGGTCTGCAATACCGTGTGCAGGAGATTCAACAGGACGATATTCAGCAGCTGCGATAGCGCCTTTGCCGTCGATGGGAGCACCGATAGCGGAAACTACACGACCGAGGAGAGCTTCGCCTACGGGAACTTCCATGATGCGGCCGGTACGGCGTACCAAGTCGCCTTCTTTAATAGCGGTTTCGCCACCCATCAATACGATACCAACGGAATCTTGGTTCAAGTTTTGAACCATGCCGGATACGCCGTGGGGCAATTCTACCAATTCGCCTGCCATTGCATTTTTCATACCGATAACGGTAGCGATACCGTCACCGATTTTTTCTACGATACCAACTTCTTCAAGATCAGCATCCACATTGTAATTCTCGAGTTTTGCGCTGATAGCGTCAGCCATAGCTTCGGGTTTGTCCAAAGCATAGTCATGAATGTCGATGCCATTCATAACAACTTCCATTTTCTTCAATTTACGAAGAGCGGAAGCATCATATACTTTGTCGCCTACTTGAACGATGATACCGCCCAAAATGGAGGGATCAACTTTTTTGTTCAAGAAGATTTCGCGACCCAATTTTTCAGCGAGAATTGCAGAAATGGATTGATACTCGTCTACAGTCAATTTTTTAGCTGTAGTAACTTTTACGTCCAACAGTTCACGAATGGAACCGAGGTTCATATTGAAGTCGGATAATTCTTGCTTAATCAAAGCAATATTTTCTTCAATCTTCATATTGTATCAATCAACCTCCAAATACTGGCTCTCGTCTTACTGAATTTCGCTAGTGTTCAGCAGATGTCGTCCAGCCTAATAGGAAAGCGGCAAATTATTTGTTGATGATGGAATCAACGATTTCGCCAGCCATTTTTTTGTCTTCTTCAGAACCCAATTTTTGTTCAACGATTTTGCTAGCAGCCATCATGCTGAGGCTGATAACTTGTGCGCGAACGTCAGCCAAAGCTTTTTGTTTTTCAAGTTCGATTGCTTCTTTAGCAGCTGCAACAACTTGATCTTGTTCAGCTTTGGTTTCTGCCATAATTTTGTCGTGAGCTGCTTGAGCAGATTTACGAGCAGCTTCAACAATAGCCTGTGCTTCTTGTCTTGCATCAGCTAATTTTGCAGCGTATTCGGATTTAACAGCTTCAGCTTCAGCTTTTGCAGCGTCAGCAGCTTCCAAATCAGCAGCAATTTTATTCTTGCGTTCTTCCATGATGTTTAACAACGGTTTGTAAGCAAATTTCGCAAGAACGAAAACAAGGAACAAAAAGTTCAGGATTTGCGCGATAAGTGTAGCATTGATATTAACCAATTATAGCACTCTCCTTTTTTGTTTTTGTTATATTAATTGCGAAATTATTTAATGAACGGGTTAGCGAATACCAATACTACTGCGATTACGTAGCAGAGAATAGGCATGGATTCTACCAGACCTACGGATACCAGCATGTTGGTGAACAGTTTGCCAGCTTCTTCAGGTTGACGAGCCATGGATTCCAGGCCTTTACCAGTTAAGTTACCGTTGCCGAGAGCAGCACCCAAAGCTGCACCGAGGCAGATGAATGCAACAGCGAACATAGATGCTGCAGTGATAATTGCGTTTTCAGTCATTGTGTTTTCATCCTTTCGAGATAATTCAATTTTTTAAAATGTTAGTGCATTACGCTGCTTAAAAATTAGTGATGAGCGAATGCGAGTGCAAAGCTGGTAAGTGCCAGCATGGTGAAAATGAAGGCTTGCAAGAAGCCAATGAACAAGCTGAACATTACCCAGAATTCGGGCATGATCCACGGAGCCAATTGATACAATACAATCAGCAAAATTTCGCCTGCAAGGATGTTACCAAAAAGACGAAGGGACATGGTCAGCGGTTTAACAACTTCGTCCAACAAATGCAAGGGCAAAAATGCAGGAGAAGGGCTAATGTAATGTTTGTAGTGGCTAATACCTTTTTGGCACATACCAACGATATGAGCACCCAAAGCAACTGTCAAAGACAGTGCAAAGCAGGTATTAACGTCATTGGTGGGAGAAGTCCAGTGTACGCCAACTTGCGGAAGCATACCGATTTCGTTGCTGATGAAGATGAACATAAAGAGGGTAATAATGAACGGTGCCATATATTTGCGACCTTTAATGCCCAAAGTACCTTCCATCAAGCCATTGAGGAAATCGATGAAGAATTCCATAACGTTTTGAATACCGCTCGGAACCAATTTCGGATTTCTGGAAGCCATAAAGAACAGCACAAAAACTACTGCCATGGTAATCCAGGTCATATACATGGTTTGCATATGAACTACAAATCCAGGAGCTACCTCTTGAGCTAAATAATGAATAATTTCACCACTATGTTCTGCTGCTTCGTTTCCCATTCTTTCACTCTCCTTTCTTCGCATCGCCTACTTTATTAAGTCGGTACGCGATAATTGTTAGGTTAATAATTAATAATATATGTGTCAGAAGAAGTCCAAGGCACGCACCTGCGACACCAGACCCCTGCTTCAACAACAAAACTATAAGACTGGAGGCTGAGATAATTCTATAAAGTCTGTACCTCTTCATGATTGCCAAGCCCTTGCGAGGTTGATCCTTAAAAGGCATTGCCTTACGGATACCGTGCATCATGATGATGGTATCAAGAGTCCCGATTACAATCCCTCTAAAAAAAGAAAGAGCAAAATCAGGATACCCCATAAAATATATCAGTACCAGAACAGGAAG
>JAZRLE010000062.1:0-4295 GCA_045646665.1 Faecousia sp.
TCTGACGGTTTCTTTGATCTGAACGCAATAAAACTCCATGGATGTCGAGTAGATAGGTGACAGAGTATATCTCATTTGACACTAGAAAGGAGTTGGCATCATGAAACGGAAAATTCTAACTATTGCAGCCATCATTCTGGCGGTTGTTTTGATTGTGACTATTGGAACCTGGGTAATCGCCAGAAAGCCTTTCAAGAATTTGAAGGCCGATGAAATCCAGAGCATTTCGATACACCTTTGGCCGCCCAATGAGTCTATGGATCTGACACAAGCTGAAATTGAAGAGCTGGTTAGCCTGCTTCAGAAGGTTGAGATCCATCATCCTACCTGGATGCATCATGCCAGCGGTGGTCAAAGCAATGTCATGACGATAATTTTCCAGGATGGTTCTGTGAAGAAAGTTAACCAATTTGGTTCCATACTGATCATTGACGGTATGGGATATCGTGCCAAGTATGAACCCAACGAGGCACTCAATCAGTTTGCCAACAAGCTGTTTAACACAGGTTTTTGAAATGCATAAAGGATAGGAGGGCTTGATATGGAACTAAAGAAAGCAAAAATGATTTGTTTCGTAATTTTAGGTATTTTTCTCGTTCTGATGCTTACTATGGGAGTTACCTCTAATCCAGCATTTGGTTATGCAGCGCTCGGAGTGATGGCCATATATGGTGTGTTTGTGATGATTGTTTGGCGCTGTCCTAAGTGCGGAAAGAATTTAGGTCCACTTTGGGTGAAGTGCTGTCCAAATTGTGGTGAAAAGATTTCCTGAGCAGAACTCTTTACTGTCGATGAAAAGAGGTGTATTAGGGTGAAACGTAAGGTGTTTGTTTTCTTGATGTGTGTTGTGCTGATGATGGCAATGCCGATCACTGCATCTGCAGACATGGGCCCCAAGCCCTCTGTACGGATCGAATTTACCGGAATAGAAGGGGAGACCTACTACGGAACGTTGCTCTCCTTACGCGATTCCACCGGCCCTGCTTCCGCATGGAATGGTAACCCTGAATATGCCCATTATCATCCCGGAGATGAAGGCTACGATATATGGGTGAAATTCGTAGAGTACCCGGATACTGATGGCTACTACTTCCTGCAGGAATGGTGGGATTGTTCTGACACCAACCAGCTGAACTGGACCTATTATCCGCCGACTCCCTTTAAGATTCTTCTCTATTTCCCAGAGACTGATACTTTCTATGTCAGCCCGGTGTACGAGCGCTATGCCTTCGACAGCTACTTCACTGTCGATCTGTCCGCCTACGACACTGACCCAATCATGGCCCATCAGAGCTATGACTATACCTGGGAGATCATCTCCCTGATTGCCCGGATCATACTTACCATCGCTCTGGAGCTGGGTATCGCATTACTCTTTGGTTACCGGGAGAAGAAGGTATTGGGATTCCTGACAGTTGTCAATATCCTAACCCAGGTGACGCTGAATGTAGCCCTTAATATCATCAACTATAACTCTGGTGCTCTTACTTTTACCTTTAGCTATGTACTTTTTGAAATTCTGGTATTTGTGATCGAAGCAATCGCTTATACTGCATTGCTCAAGAAATTTACCAGCAAGGAACTGAAAAAGGGGAGAGCCGTTGGTTACGCATTCGTTGCCAATTCGGCATCCTTTGCATTAGGCCTTTGGCTTGCCCATATCATTCCCGGTATTTTCTAAGTGAGGAGGAACGGATATGAATGAGACGAAAAAGAATACTGGTCTGAAAATCGTAGTTGCCATTTTGGCTATTGCCCTCGTTGCTTGCTTTATTTGGGTCAATACCCTGAACAATGAGATCAACCGGCTGAGCAAAGCTATGTATAGTCAGCACCAGCAGTTCATGAATCAGATTGAATCTATCTACACAAATGTGGATCAGAAGCTTCAGGAAGAAGCCAGCCTTCTTTCGGGTGTCTCTGCAGAGTACGGTGAACTGAATCTGGAGAACCACACAATTGATGTGACCGTGAAACTTGTCCCCAAACTCGTTTCCGACGACATGAAGATCAGCGTTTCTATCAATGGCCGCAGCGTGGATCTTACCAAGACAGGCAGTGCTTTTACTGGAACGATTCCGGTAGATGTTTATAATATAGGTGAATTGATGCTTATGAGCATCGAAACTGGCGCAGATACCCAAACGCAGTACCTTTCTGAGATCCAGGTAGAGTATCTGTGGGAAGAAAGAATTCCTAGCTTGTATCACTGTGATATCTCCGGCTCTGGCAAACTGGGTGAAGGAAAGTACACACTGACCGGAATGCTTGATATTAACTGCAGTGCCGTGGAACAGACCCCTAATGTCCGTTTTGAAAAATTCGTACTGGTAACAGAGTTGAATGGTAAGGAGATCAATAGAGAAGATATCTCCCAAGATGTCCTTAACTTCCAGAATTATCCTCACGGTGTTTACTTCCGGGACGACTACACCATGGAGTGTGAGGCTGTGGAAGGCGATGAGCTGTGCATTTATCTGGAAGCAACAGATTCCCTTGGTTATCTGCATCGTAGGCTCATTCACCACTGGAAGGAGCAGAACGGTGCCATGGCAGAGGCCGTGGATGCCAGCGAGTATATTTACGATCCCACCGGAGTTCAGATATTCCCGTAATTTCTATACTTAATTAGAGAGGAAGATCAGTATGGCAAAGGAAAAGAAGAAAAGCAAGATCGGCAGCCATTTAGCCAGCATCTCGTTCTTTACGCTTATGGGCATGGTGCTCGGCTTTGCAATGATTTCTTTCCTGGAATGGCAGTTGCCTGAAGGCATTGAGTCCAGTGAAAAAGCTTACCGAATTTGCGCCATGCTGGTGTTCCTGTACCTGTCCTGGTTCATACATATCGTGATTCACGAATCTGGACACCTGATTGGCGGCCTGCTTTCTGGCTATACGTTTTCTTCCTTCCGGATCGGCAGCTTTATGCTCCTGAAGGAGAACGGAAAACTGGTCAGCAAGCGGCTGAAAATCGCAGGCACCGGTGGCCAGTGCCTCATGGCCCCTCCTGAGATGGTGGATGGTAAGTTCCCGGTGGTGCTCTATAATATGGGCGGCTCCGTTATGAACCTGCTTATCAGCCTGCTGTTTGTACCGGTATTGATTGCAGCACCTAAAGGTGGATTTTTCGCCCTCTTCAGCTTCCTGATGATCGGGATGGGCATCATTTCCGGTCTGGGTAATGGCATTCCTATGCATACGAAGACCGTTGATAACGACGGTTATAATGCTATTTCCCTCGGTAAGAGCAAGGATGCCATGCGGGCCTTCTGGCTGCAGATGAAGATGAACGAGCAGCTATCCAAGGGCCTTCGGCTGAAGGATATGCCTGATGAATGGTTCGAGATGCCTTCCGATGAAGCCATGAAGAATAACCTGGTTGCAGCTATCGGTGTCAGTGTGTGCAATCGCCTTATGGACCAGCATCGCTTCGAAGAGGCAGATTCCGAGATGGCCCATATTCTGAGTATTGAGAGCGGCATGATCGGCCTTCATCGGAATCTGGTTATCTGTGACCGTATGTACCATGAGATTATCCATGAGAACCGGCCGGAAGTAATCGCATCGTTCTATACCAAGGAACAGCAGAAATTCATGAAGGCAATGCGTACCTTCCCGTCGGTGATACGGACGGAATATGCTTATGCACTTCTGGTTGAAAAGGATCAGGGCAAGGCAGCAAAGGCGATGGAAGCTTTTGAGAAGGTCGCCAAGACCTATCCTTACCCCAACGATATCAACTCCGAAAGAGAATTGATTCAGATTGCAGAGGAGAAAGCATCTGCATAATGGAATAGAGAGAAGAGAGGACCCCACTCATGGCAAGAAAGTCCACCAAAGAAAATAAGAACATCTATCAGCGCACCCGGGAAGGCTTAAGCCTGACCCGTGAGGAGGCATCCGACCTACTGGTCACCATGTCTCCCGAGCGGATCGAGAAGATTGAGAGTGAACGCTCCATGCCTCATCCGGACGAAGTGCTGCTGATGTCTGATCAATATAAACATCCTTCTCTGTGCAATTACTACTGTGCCAACCAGTGCCCTATTGGTCAGCAATATGTCCCCGAGATCAAGGTGAAGGACCTGTCCCAGATCGTTCTGGAAACCATCGCATCGTTGAATGCGATGCAGCGGCAGAAGGAACGGCTGATCGAGATCACCGTGGATGGTCACATCTCCGGCGATGAACTGGCAGACTTTGTACATATCCAGGAAGAGCTTGAGAAAATATCCATTGCCGTGGAGACTCTGCAGCTCTGGTGCGAGCGGATGCTGGATACCGGCGCCATTGAC
>JAZRLE010000063.1:0-2262 GCA_045646665.1 Faecousia sp.
GTAGGTGGGGATGGCGTATTCTGGCTGGTAGGAGAGATTACAATCCCGGCAGGAGAAAGCATAACCGTAGCTGCCACATTCAAGAAAGAACCCAGCTTTGATTTCCACTGTGCCAATACGGAGAATAAGGGAATCAGTGGATACGACATGGTTACTGCCTTGGGCAGCAATTTGATCTTTACTCAACAGACGGCTTGCCTGGAAGACAGAGGCCAAATTGAAATCGTCCGGCAGAACTTCGGCTTCGATCTCGAAAATGGCATTAAGGAAGTCACTCTTGATATGAATGAACCGCACTATTATCTGGAGGTCAAGGAAAACAAGTTTGACAAGTAGACGAAAAGATGGTGACCCGAATCCTCTCGGGGTCACCATTTTTCAAAAATAGTATCTCTTGATGTAACCTTTTCATAGAAAAATCGTTCTAATATAGTGAAGGGATAGCTCCGAATACGCATGTTCATACTTTCTCTATTGCATCTACCCCTTTAATGAAGTAAAATGTAATTAAGGAACTCGCAATACCGGCGATCTGGCACTTTAACAGCGCCGGATCGCCTTTGCGGCTTTATTGAGGCAATTATTTCTCTTGCAACAGGAAAGAGGTGTCCATATGAAGAAAAATCGTGTCATCACATTTTGTGCGGTAGCGCTAATCATCCTTTGTGTTCTGTTTTTATATGGTCAAAGAAGAGCTATTTTTCAGCGAGGAAATCCCATTCCGTATCTGCGGGCTGCATCGCAACTTTCTGAGGAGCATCCATATGTTGCTGTTGACGAAGCTAGAGGCATCTATATTTCCAAGCGTGGTGAATATCTTGAACTTTTCGAATTCTTCCAGGATGAACTTGATGTTGAGTTCGTTGAGCAGGCAGGAAGTGGCTACATCTTCTCCAACGGCACCAAAAACTATGTGATATCCTCTGAGGTCTACTGGGGACACTATACTGTTTGGACTTTGCCGCTATATAAGCTTAACACAGAACAAGAAAATATTCACGAATACACAACTACTAAAGCAACCAACTCAGCCACCCACAAGGATACAACACAGGACTTAAGCGAAGTACCTGGAGCAGTTGTGCATGTCGTGGATATCTGGGATAGAACTAAGGAAGAGCACCTTGATTGCGATGATGCCTTAGAAAAGTTCTGGGAAGATGACACTACCGAATACTATTTCGGATGCATCAAAAGCCAATACATTATGGTAATGGATAGCACAGGTAGAACAGTAGATATAGTAACAGCCTTGAACGAAGGACTCGTTACTATCGAAACATTAGATTGCTATGGCATTTCGTACTACACAGAGCCAAAAAGCTAGTCCGATTCCAATATTTCTAACTGATCCGCATCTAATCAAGGGAGGGTGATACCATGAAAAATAGAATATGGATCCTGGTTGCCCTTCTTTTGGTGGTGCTGCTTTGGTCAGCATGGTATTTCAGGCCGGTGGGCACAGTCGAAGGTCCAGAGTGGAATATTCTCCATGTAGATGGGGTCACCTATGTATGCGAAAGCAGCGCTGGATTTGATATTCCCTATGATCGGTCTGATAGGGGTATGCACATCGGTATCATTAAATCAGGTGACTATATTTTCCACATCTATGAGGTCAAGGGAGATCCTGAACGGAACTACCTTTACTGGTCGTGGGAATGGGAAGGCGATATGTATGTGCGCGAGGACATTGCCGAAGCCATGAAAAAACAGGAGGGATGATAATGAAGAAAGCTTGTGCTCTCTTGCTTGTAATTTGTCTTTTTTTCTCTCTTTCGGGATGTCAAAAGGTACTGAGAGGAACAGATGATCTGATTGAAAAGGCAAGAGAGATCATCCCAGTAGCCGATGCGGAAAACATTGAAATTTCATATGCAGGTCTGATTGGAGATGACGAGGATGTATTGATCTGGTTTGTCTCTGGCAATGAGTATCAGGCGCATTATTATCTTCCGATGGAATGCAAGATCGTCGGAAAGGATGCCTATACCTTTGTTCATGAGCACAAGCCAATTGACAGAGGAACCGACATTGTTGCGCTCCTATGGAATAACGGCTACGCATTCCTGGTAAATAATCCGAAGTGCACAACGATCAGAATTACAGATATTCTGGGTACACACGATATCAGTATTAGAGAAGACGCCTATCCGTTTATCTACTATAATGAACTCCTGCCATCTGAGTATTACTTTCTGGATGCAGAAGGAAATGAGGTTCCTTAAAGAGGGGGGATCCAAATGAAAAAGAAAAGACTTC
>JAZRLE010000064.1:0-64030 GCA_045646665.1 Faecousia sp.
GTCAAGCCTACCCCCTCTATCGCAAAACAGCAGCAAAGTGTAGATTTACAAACCGGAAAGCAAGTGCAGCTGGAAGTCAAGGGTCGTCATGACCCCTGCATTGTCCCCCGGGCTGTTCCCGTGGTGGAGGCCGCTGCCGCCATTGCCATTTATGATCTGATTTTGGGCAACACCCAAACTGACAGGAGAAAATAATCATGGAATTGCAGGATCTTCGTACTGAAATTGACCGTATTGACGATCAGCTGGTAAAGCTTTTCGCCCAGCGGATGGACATTGCCGCCCAAATCGGTGACTATAAAAAGGCTCGGAATCTTCCTGTATTTGTCCCCGCCCGGGAACGGGAAAAGCTGCAGGATGTGGCAGAAAAAGCCGGCTCTGAAATGGCAAACTATACCCGGGTTCTGTACTCCATGCTTTTTGAACTGAGCCGCAGCTATCAAAGCAAGCGCAGCGACTCTCTTTCCGCCCTCTACCATCAGATCACCCAAGCCATCGAGACCACCCCCAAGCTATTCCCCCAGGCACCCATGGTAGCCTGCCAGGGTGTGGAGGGCGCATTCTCCCAGATCGCCTGCGAGAAGATCTTCAAGTCCCCCTTCATTCTCTACTTCAAGAATTTTGAGGGTGTTTTCAACGCCATCGAAAAGGGCCTGTGCCAGTACGGCATCCTGCCCATTGAAAATTCCACCGCAGGTTCCGTGAAAAAGGTCTACGATCTGATGATCTCCCACAATTTCTCCATCGTCCGGACCTTCCGGATGAAGGTGGATCACAATTTGATTGCCAATCCCGGCGCAAAGCTTTCGGACATTAAAGATATCTATTCCCACGAACAGGCAATCAATCAATGCAGTGATTTTCTTGCAGGCATTCCCGGTTTAAAAATCATTCCTGTGGAAAATACCGCGGTTGCCGCTAACATAGTAGCGCAATCGGACAGAATGGATATTGCCGCCATTTCCAGTCACACCTGCGAGGAGCTTTACGGACTGAAAAGTCTTGCCGATTCCGTACAGGATAAGGGTAACAACCGTACCCGTTTTATCTGCATCAGCAAGAATCTGGAGATCTATCCCGGTTCAGATAAGACCAGCATTATGATGATCCTATCCCACAAACCCGGTGCGCTGTATCGTGTGCTTGCCCGGATGTATGTGTTGGGTATCAATGTGATCAAACTGGAATCCAGACCCATCCCGGAGCGTGATTTTGAGTTTATGTTCTATTTCGATCTGGAGACATCCATCTACTCAGAAGAGTTCGTTCAGCTCATGTGCGAGCTGGATGATCTCTGCGAAGAATTTAAGTATCTTGGAAGCTACACCGAGGTGGTATAATGAACTGCGGTTTACTGGGAAAATCTCTTTCCCACAGCTATTCCCCTCAGATTCACAGCTATTTGGGCAGTTATTCCTACGAACTGTTTGAAAAACAACCTGAGGAATTGGAGGATTTTCTGCACAACGGGGATTTTACCGGCATCAATGTAACTATCCCCTACAAAAAAGATGTGATCCCCTATTGTACCGAATTGTCTGAATATGCGAAGAAACTTGGTGCAGTTAACACCATCGTCCGTCGCGCTGACGGAACACTGATCGGTCATAACACAGACTATTTCGGCTTTCGCAGTATGGTTGACCGTACCGGTCTGTCTGTAACAGAAAAAAAGGTTCTTGTATTGGGTAGCGGCGGTGCTTCTGTAACGGCTGTTTCGGTTTTACAAGAACTGGGCGCAGATGTTGTAGTGATTTCCCGAACCGGAGATAATCATTATGGCAACTTGCATCTACACAAAGACGCAGCCGTTATCGTCAACACGACACCGGTAGGTATGTACCCAAACACCGGCGTTTCCCCTATTGATCTGGACCTGTTCCCCTGCCTGGAGGGAATTTGGGATATCATTTATAATCCTGCAAAAACACAGCTTTTATTGGATGCAGAAGAACGGAATATTCCATACGAGAACGGTCTTTGGATGCTGGTAGCACAAGCAAAGGAAGCTGCTGAATGGTTTTTAGGTGAGAAGATCAGCGATGATGTAATCGCCCAAATCCACCAAAAACTTTGCAAGCAGATGGAAAATATCATTCTTGTCGGTATGCCAGGATGTGGAAAATCCACTGTTGGACGACTTGTTGCCACACTGACTAAAAAACAATTTGTGGATGCAGATACCAAAATTATCCGTGCAGCACAAATGTCGATACCGGAAATTTTCCAAAAAGAAGGTGAAGATGGTTTTCGCAAATGGGAAACCAAAGTTTTGCAGGAACTTGGTAAGCAATCCGGTTTGGTAATTGCAACCGGTGGCGGTTGTGTTACACGGGATGAAAACTATCCATTATTACACCAAAACGGCAAGATCTATTGGCTGCAAAGAAATTTGACTTCACTTACGACCGATGGCAGACCTCTTTCACAGAACGGCAAGTTGGAACAAATGTGGCTAATTCGCAAACCGTTGTATGAAAAATTTGCTGACTTTTCTGTATCAAACAACGAATCACCGGAACAAACCGCGACAGAAATCTCAAGAAGGTGGAATGTATGAAAATACTGGTAATCAATGGTCCGAATATCAATATGCTTGGAATCCGTGAACCGGGTATCTACGGCAAGCAGAGCTTCCAGGATTTGCTTTGTCTCTTGGAGCAAACTGCAATGGAACTGAATATAGAGCTTGAACAATATCAATCCAATCACGAGGGTGATTTGGTGGACAGCATTCAAGCGGCATATGGCAATACCGATGGGATCGTGATCAATCCAGCTGCGTATACACACACCTCGGTGGCAATTCTCGATGCGCTGAAATCCGTCGCAATTCCAGCCGTGGAGGTACACATTTCCGATGTGGATACGCGGGAGGCATTTCGGCAAATATCCTATGCCGGTCTTGCTTGTGAAAAAACTATAAAAGGACAAGGCTTGGACGGTTACCATCAAGCGATCGTATACCTAGTCAACAAATACAGAAAATAAATAAACATCCACCGGTTTCGGTGGATGTTTTTTACAGATAACAACATAAAGTACAGCTGTTTTGGGTAATGGTTCCGTCAAGATAAACCGCAGAATCCGATATCTGACGAAAACCACACTTGTTATGCACTTTTAAGGATGCACGGTTGCGCTTATCCACATGGGAATACACCGCCTTACACCCTCTTGACTGCAGATCGTGCAGCATTTCGGCAACAAGCTTGGTAGCATATCCCCGCCTGCGGGCATTCGGCGCCGTCTCCAATGCCGTTAATAAAAGTCCGTCACGGTAGGGTTCTAAACGCAATGCGCTTTGATACACACCATCTGCAACCCACACAGCACAGAATCCATCTCGTTGTCGGAAGAAATCCTCACGAAGATAAGAAAGGAAGTCATCCTCAGATCTCTTAACTCTCTCATTTCTGCAAAAATTTTCAGCATAAACGGACAAAATCTGATCAATATTCAGTTCTGACATTGCATTTATGATTTTCAACATAGATCGTGAGTTTTCCACAGTTTTAGGTTAAAATCCTGTCAAATTACGGCGAATAACCGTATATATACAAGGGGTTATTCACATTTTCCACAGGCTTATCAACAATTACCATTAAAATGTTTCCAAATATTCGACAAATTCCGCAAAGTCCAAACTTTTTAAAACCAAGACAAGTTACAACCGTTAACAACTTTGTAATAGCACATAAATATTATGCATCAAAGCGCCTCACCAAGAATGGATTTTGTTGCGTAGGCATTCAGTGACATATCCGCAATATTGCCGGAAAGATACTCATAATAAGCCTGTGCACCGATCATCGCCGCATTGTCACCACACAAAGAAAGGGGCGGCAGATAAACCTCAGCATCCAGCTTTTCGGCTGCCTGTAACAGGTCCTTGCGTATCCGCGAATTCGCAGCAACACCGCCGGCAACGGCCAATTTTCTGTGACCGGTCTGTTCCAATGCCATCATTACCCGGGGCACAAGTGTGTCCGAAACCGCACGGCAAAAAGATGCGCACAAACTGTTTACATCCAGTTCCTCACCGATTTGTTCCGCGTGATGGATAAGGTTAAGGGTAGCGGTTTTCAAACCGGAAAAACTCATATCATAGGGGTTTGCACCGGGTTTTGAGCGGGGAAGGTCGTATTTGGTATCATCCCCTACACAAGCCGCTTTATCCAATGCTGCACCGCCGGGATAGGGCATTCCCAACACACGGCCGACTTTGTCAAAGCACTCACCTGCTGCATCATCCAAAGTTGTACCCAAAATTTCCATTTTGGTATAATCCTGCACATCCACCAACATAGTATGACCACCGGACACCACAAGACACAAAAACGGAGGTTTCAATTCCGGGTATGCAATATAATTTGCCGCAATGTGACCACGAATATGGTGCACCGGAATTAATGGCTTACCCAGTGTCAGTGCTGCAGCTTTGGCAAAATTCACACCCACCAAAACAGCACCGATCAGTCCCGGCGCATAAGTCACCGCAACCGCATCGATATCTCCGCGGGACAAACCGGTTTTTTGCAATGCCTGATCTGCCAGACCAAAGATTGCCTCAATGTGCATACGGGAAGCGATTTCCGGAACAACACCGCCGTAAACACGGTGCAGATCAACTTGCGATGCAATACAATCTGTCAGAACATTGCGACCGTCGGCTACGATAGCAACAGCAGTTTCGTCGCAAGAGGATTCAATCGCCAATATATTCACTTGACCAGCTCCTTTCGCAGAATCAATGCATCTTCCCGGGGATTCGTGTAATATCGCGGTCTGCGACCCACCTGTTCGAATCCCAACTTTTCATACATTGCAATTGCGGATGCATTGGAAACACGCACTTCCAATAGTAAGAACGCAATTTGTTTCTTTTGCAGTCGCTCAATAAGTCCATAGACAAGCATCTGTCCAATACCCTGCCGCCGGTATTCCGGTGCAATCGCAATATTCATCATATCCGCGCTGTCCAGCACAGCTTCAGAACCAACATATCCGACAACACATCCGTCTACATCGGCCACTAACCAACAGGATAAGCGGCTTTCCAGGGAGGATATGATCATATTCTCGCTCCAAGGAGCCGAAAAGCATCGCTTTTCCAACTCCGCGACAAAGGGAACATCCTCCGGTTTCATTTCTCTGATTATCATTTATTTAGCCTCATACCAACTGTTTCCCCACTTTGCCTCAGCGAGCAAGGGCACTTTCAATGCAGCAACCTGTTCCATTTGGTTGCTGATAAGCTCTGCAACTTGCGGGGCAATTTCAGCCGGACATTCTACGATCAATTCATCGTGCACCTGCAGCAGAAGTTTTGCCTGTGGAAAATGCTCTGCAAGCGCCTGATCTACGCGGATCATTGCCAATTTTATCAAATCCGCCGCTGTACCCTGAATGGGAGTATTCAGTGCAATACGCTCAGCACCTTGACGGATGTTGAAATTGGAGCTTTTCAGTTCGGGGATCCAACGCCGTCTGCCATAAAGCGTTTGGGTATAGCCAATCTGACCGGCATCCTCGACCACCTGCTTCATATAGGCGCGTACGCCCTTATAATTGGCAAGGTAGCTGTCGATATATGCCTTGGCTTCGTAACGACTGACACCGATGTCCTCTGCTAACGAGAATTCAGAAATACCGTAAACGATACCAAAATTGACCGCTTTTGCGTGGCGGCGCTGTAACGGTGTCACCTGTTCGGCAGGTACACCAAACACCTGCGATGCAGTGACTGTGTGAATGTCCATACCGCCCAAGAAAGCATCGCACATCTGCGCATCGTCGGCAATGTGTGCAAGTACGCGCAATTCGATCTGGCTGTAGTCAGCATCCACCAACACACAACCCGGCGCAGGAATAAACATCTTCCGGATCTCGGCACCCAAATCATTGCGAACCGGAATGTTTTGCAGATTCGGTTCCGTGGAGGAAAGCCGACCGGTTGCAGTAACCAAATTTTGGAAAGTCGTGTGGATCCTGCCGTCATCTCCAATGGTTTTAATCAATCCATCAGCATAGGTGGATTTCAGCTTTGTCAACATTCTGTAATCCATAATGGCAGGAATAATCGGATGCTTGTCCTTCAATTTTTCCAGCACATCGGCATTGGTAGAGTATCCGGTCTTAGTCTTTTTCACAGGGGGAAGACTCAGTTTTTCAAATAACAATTCACCCAATTGTTTTGTAGAATTGATATTGAAAGGACCTTCAGAATAGCCAAAAATCATGGTTTCGCAATCGACAATCCGCTGTGAAAGCATTTGACCAAACTGCTGCAGTTGCTGGCTATCAATTGCTACACCGGCGCATTCCATACGGTAAAGCACAGGACACAGGGGCAGTTCAATCTCATAATAGAGCTTATCCATCCCCTGCTTTTTCAGTTCTTCCTCTAAAACAGGTCGCAAATGCCAAAGTGCTTCTGCGCAACCGGCAGCATCGCCATCGTCCACAGTCAATCCCAGGAAATTTGTTGCCAGCTTAGAAACAGAGTAATCAGAGGAAGTCGGATTTAGATTGTAGGACGCCAACGCTGTATCAAAGACAAATTCACAGGAACTGATTCCAACAGAATCAAGCGCGTGCATCGTGGTCTTCATATCGTGGCAAATATGCTTACCAACCGGGAGCTGTACACCCATTTGTGCCTCCAGCGGTGTCAGGGTGCACACACCATCGGCGCAGGCAATGCCAAGTGTTCCGTCCGGTGCCAAATATACCGCGCAATCGGTATCTTCACAAGGAACGCAATCCATTTGAGAAAGCTTTTCGATCTGCTTGACAGGCTTCTCTACAGCAACAGCAGCTCCCCGCAGACCATATTTATCTATCAAGCGAACAAATTCCAATTTTTGGAACAATGCATACAGTTCCGGCTTGTTATAGGGTTGTACAATCGCATCTTTCGGTTCAAAATCAATGGGCGCATTGCAGCGGATGGTCGCCAAATCATAGGAAAGATAGGCATTATCCTTTTCCGCTTCAAGTTTTTCACGAAGCTTTGGACGGATAGAAGCGTCCTGTAAATTCTCATAAATTCCATCCAAGGAACCAAATTTCAACAACAATTCCGTTGCTGTTTTGGGTCCCACACCGGCAACACCGGGGATATTATCAGAGGAATCACCCATAAGCGCCTTGAGATCCACAAGTTTCCTCGGCTCAAAACCATATTCTTCGTGGAATTTTTCTTTATCAAATAAAGTGGCTGTGGTCTGTCCCGGTTTGGAGATCACCAACTTGACATGGACATTTTCGTCAATCAACTGTAAGCTGTCACGGTCACCGGTAACGATCACACATTCCCAGCCATTGTTGCTGCAAATGCGACCTACAGTGCCGATCACATCATCAGCTTCCCATCCCTGACACTCATAAATCGGAATGTTCATTGCCTGCAAAACCTGCTTCATCACAGGCATCTGCTGCGCCAATTCTTCCGGCATACCGTGACGGTTTGCTTTATAACCGGCATACTTTTCGTGGCGGAAGGTAGGGCCATGGAGGTCAAAAGAAACACAAACCGCATCCGGCTGTTCTTCTTTCTCCATCCGCTCCAAAATATTCAAAAAGCCATAAATAGCATGCGTATAAAGCCCCTCCCGAGTGGTAAGGGGCTTTACACCAAAAAACGCTCTGTTTATGACACTGTTTCCATCCAGGATCAGCAGCTTCATACTTTTCTCCACTTTGCGCCCTGAGGGGTATCGATGATTTCAATACCACGGGCTTTCAATTCGTCACGAATGCGGTCAGCTTCTGCATAATTCTTGTCTTTCTTTGCTTGGGTACGGGCAGCAACCAAAGCATCAATCTCGGGGTCGGCAGATGCTGCAGCTTCCTCAGCCTGCTGCTTTTTGACCTTTTCCGCAGCTTTCAGCAGATTCAGGCTCAGCACCTGATCAAAGTCGGCAATGGCTGCCAACTTGGTGGCATCGGTGGTCTTAGCCTTCAGGGCATCATACAGCGCTGTAACAGCCAAAGAGGTGTTCAGATCGCCGTTTAATGCGCCGGTAAATTTCTCCTTCAGCGCTTGCAATGCAGCTTCATCCACATCGCCGCCATCCTGCAAGGTAGCAATCTTCGCGATCAGCTTATCGTAAGCAACCACTGCATTGTCCAGATTCTCCCAAGAGAACACAAGATTTCTGCGATAGTGGCTCTGCAGGCAGAACAGACGGTACGCCATAGGATCATAGCCCTTTTGCTCCAAAAGGCTCACCGTCAAGAATTCACCCTTGGACTTACTCATTTTACCGGTATCGGTATTGAGGTGATGCACATGGAACCAGTAATTGCACCACTTGTGTCCCAGGAAACTCTCAGACTGCGCAATTTCATTGGTATGATGCGGGAAAGCATTATCAATACCACCGGCATGGATATCCAGATCTTCTCCCAGATACTTCATAGAAATGCCGGAGCACTCGATATGCCAGCCGGGATAACCAACGCCCCAGGGAGAATCCCACTTCAGCGCCTGATCCTCGAACTTACTCTTGGTAAACCACAGAACAAAGTCATTCTTATTGCGCTTGTTGGTGTCTTCCTCCACACCTTCGCGAACGCCGATTGCCAAATCTTCTTCATCGTGGTCATTGAAGACATAATATTTATCCAGCTTAGATGTATCAAAATACACATTGCCGCCTGCAAAATAAGCAAAGCCTTTATCGATCAGACCGGAAACGATCTTGATAAACTCATCAATACAACCGGTGGCAGGCTGGATGATCTCCGGCTTTTTGATGTTGAGTTTTTCACAATCAGCAAAAAACGCATCGGTGTAGAACTGCGCGATCTCCATAACGGATTTATTCTCGCGTTTAGCGCCCTTCAGCATTTTATCCTCGCCGGTGTCGGCATCGGAAGCCAGATGACCCACATCCGTGATGTTCATGACACGCTTGACATTATAGCCCATATAACGCAGGGTTTTTTCCAGCACATCTTCCATAATATAGGTGCGCAAATTACCGATATGGGCAAAATGGTACACTGTGGGACCACAAGTGTACATCTTCACAACATCCGGAGAGTTGGGTTGAAACAGTTCTTTTTTATGGGACAAAGAGTTATAAAGATACATAGAATTACCTCCTAAATAATAAATAAACGCCTCTTATGCCACTGCACAAGAGGCGGGTCGATACAATCCGCGGTTCCACTCTCATTTATCACTCAAATACAAATTCGCTCCCGGACGCACTTTCCCACTGCCGACACCATCCGGGCTTACAGCCGACGACCCGAACTCTCTGAAGGATTGGTTATGGTACTCTTTCCGTTCACAGCGATATTTACTTGCACATATTTTAGCATCTAAGGACTGCTTTTGTCAAGAATTACAGAACAAAAACATAAGAATATGATTGCCCAATTCCGGGAATTATGATATAGTATATGTAGTTATGTAAAATACCATCCGGAGGATCCGTTTATGAAGAAAATTATCAGCATACTTTTGGTGGTTTGTCTTGTATTTTCCCTGGCAGCCTGCCGCAGGAAAAAGAAAGATCAGCAAACAGACAGCACCCCAGTAAACAACACACAAAGCTCTGCAAATATCGAACCAATTACAGAAAATACTGAGATGGTTGCTGTTTCCGTGCCTGCTGTTACAGAAGATACCCTTGCCGGTGATAACACAGTGGTGTTTCAGTACACTTATCAGCATATGTCTTTGATGCTGAACAAGCCGGATGTTGCTGACAAAATAATTCTCGACTTCCTCAACCGTGTAGACAGCACAAAAGAATCCGCCGACTCCATTGCTGCTATGGCAAAAACCGCATACAACGGCAGCAAAAACTGGGTGCCGTACCTTTATCACATCACTTACAGCCCCACACGAATCGACCATAGCGTTCTGAGCCTTTTTGGCAACAATGTGGTATTCAGCGGCGCACCCCATCCGGAGCGCACCTGTGTGTCTGCCAGCTACGATCTGCAGACCGGTGATGTACTGACCCTCGCCAGCATTATGGACAAGAACGCAACCGTCGATTCCTTCCGCAATCTGGTTTTCGATGGATTGACGGAGCTTGCCGAAGGCGATCATCTTTATGAAAACTACAAAGATACCGTCAAGCAGCGCTTTGATGGTGATGCCAGTCAGGACGAAGCCTGGTATTTCACACAAACCGGTCTTTGTTTCTATTTTGCGCCCTACGAAATTGCCCCCTACTCTTCCGGTGTGATCACTGTAGAAATTCCCTATGAAAAGCTCACGGGTATTATCCACGAGGACTATCATCCCGAAAAGCGCAGCACCCCCCGCGGCGGCATTCAAATCACTCCCTTTGATAATACCAATGTAAACAATTTTGCTCACATAGCTGAGATTGTCACCAACAAATCCGGTACTATGTATATGGCACAAACCGATGGATATGTGCAGGATGTTCGAATCATTTTGAACGACACCGCTGGCAACTACACCGTCTTTGCCGCCAACTCCCTGATCCAAGGTAATGGTATAATGGTTCAAACAGATGATACAACCCGTCAAAAAATGAAATTGACCTACAAGAGCGGAAGCGAAACAGTAAACGCGACAATCGGATAAATAGCCCCCCAACCCAGCAGGGTTGGGGGACATTTTTATTGGATACCCATAACTTCTTTGCGGTAGCGGGCAATACCAAGACCCAAAAGCTCTAATGCGCGTTTAAGCGCTTTCTGCTCCAAAACATAAGCAATCCGAATCTCGTTAACTCCGCTGCCGGGTGTTGCATAGAAGGATGCACCCGGCGCGAACATAACGGTTTCATTACGGTCATCAAATTCTGTAAGCAACCATTGCTGGAACTTATCGGTATCATCAACCGGTAGCTTCGCCATTACATAAAATGCACCCATAGGTACTTCCACCAGAACACCGGGAATCTTGCGAAGACCGGCGATAGCCACATCTCGGCGGAGTCTGTACTCACAAATGGATGACTCCATATAGCTTGCATCCACACTGTACAGAGCAGCGGAACCGATCTGATCCAAGGTGGCAACCGAAAGTCTGGATTGACACAATTTCATCAGCGCACCCTGCAGCTGCTTATTCTTTGTGATTACGCAACCGATACGGGCACCGCAGGAAGAAAAGCGCTTGGAAACAGAATCGATCAAAACAAGATTTTCACCGATGTCTGCACAGCGACCCATACAAGGAATCTTGCCGCTATCATCATAGCAAAATTCACGGTAGACCTCATCGCAGACGACAAACAGATCATTCTCTTTTGCTACATCGGCAATCATCCGCATTTCCGCCTCATTCAGCACGACACCAGTCGGATTGCCGGGGTTGGTTACCATAATGGCGCGGGTATTTTTGTGAATCAGTTTCTCAATTCTTTCTCGGTCTGCATAACGATACCCTTCCTCAGGAGTGGTGGGTAACGGACAGATTACACCCCCTGCGGCATTCACAAAAGTTGCATAATTGGGATAAAATGGTTCCGGAACGATGATCTCAGAACCGGCATCCAAAATACTCAAACAGGTATACAACAACGCTTCACTGCCACCTGTAGTAATGAAAATATCATCGGTTTCCAGAAAAACACCCAACTCAGCATAATATTTCTGAATTGCCTCAATCAAAACAGGCAGCCCGGGAGAAGGTGCATAAGCCAGTGTTTGCTGACTAAAATTAGCAGTAGCTTCAAAAAATTCCCGTGGAGTGGGGATATCCGGCTGTCCGATATTCAGATGATAAATTCTCTTACCGTCACTTTTTGCTTTCACCGCTAACGGATGAAATTTTCGCATAGGTGACAGACTGCAGCGATTTATATTTTCTGATATTTTCATTTGTACCTCCATTGGCAGTTTTCATACCTAGATTATTTTTATATTCCTTCACAAGTCGAATTAACTCCGGACTAATTTGTGTTAGTATTATCAAATTGGGAATTGCCATCAATCCGTTGGCGGTTTCGGAAATTGCCCAAACTGTTCCGGTGCTTAAAACGGAACCGACAATGATCGACAGCATCTGAAAAACAGCAAAACACTTCCACATCCGACCGCCGAAAAGATATTCCGCGCAACGAACTCCGTAAAGCCCCCAACCAATGACCGTCGCAAAAGCAAAGCAAAAAAGTGTGATCGCGATGGGTATATTCACCCAATTCCCGTATACGCAAGAAAAGGCATCTGTTGTAATGCGGATCCCAAGATCCTGTCCAAAAGGAATCGGTATGCCGCTGCACAGGATCACAAGTGCGGTCAATGTGCAAATAACGATGGTATCCACAAACACCTCAACAATACCCATAAACCCCTGCTGAACCGGGTGGTCCACCTGCGCAGCCCCATGGGCCATAGCTGCGGTTCCCATACCTGCTTCATTGGTAAAAACACCTCTGGATGCACCAATACGAAGGGCACGAAAGGCAGAGCCTAATATGCCGCCGGTGACAGCTGAGGGAGAAAAGGCGCCTCTAAAAATTGCGGAAAATGCATTGGGTATATCCGATGCTTTCAAAAACAAAACACCAATACACAGAACAATATAGAACACAGAAGCAAAAGGTATCAGAAATTCAGCCGCCGCACCGATGCGTTTCGCGCCACCCAGCAGCACAAGAGCCGACAAAGCAGCAAGTCCAACACCAATCATCACATCTACGATCTTCGATTGCTGACCGCCCAGGGCCTGCACAGCGCTGTTGACACCACCAATCACCGTATTGATCTGTGTTGCAGAACCCACACCGAATGCAGCAACAACACCGAAAAAACAGTAGATATATGCAAGGGGTCTCCATTTTTGTTCCATCCCAAGCTGCACCATATACATAGGACCTGCCATATACCCGCCATTGCCGTCAGATACACGATATCGAACTGCCAGTGTTGCCTCAGCAAACTTGGTTACCATTCCCAGCAGCGCGCAGATCCACATCCAAAAAATTGCTCCCGGTCCGCCTATGGCAATAGCGCCGGCTACACCGGCAAGATTGCCAGTACCTACGGTTGCAGCCAATGCGGTACAAAGCGCTCTGTACGGAGATATTCCTGTTTTTTTCTTATCTTTACTATCAGGTGAAAAAAATGCGCGTATTGCAGTCGGGAAAAAGCGAAATTGCGCCCAACCGGTACGAACACTCAATATAATTCCAACGGACAGAATCAGAATCAACGCCGGGACACCCCAAACAAAACCGTTGATAGCATTGATGATTGCAGCCATGCTTGCCTCCTTATGATAGCACAAATACAACGATGTTGCAACAAAAAAAACGAAAGCAGTTCCCGTTTCAGAAACTGCTTTCGTAATAAACATATTTTATTCCCAGGTCTGCCAAATCTCCGGACAATAACCAACTGTTACCTGCTTACCGTTGCGCACAATTGGTGTACGCATCAATGACGGGTCATCAAAAACCTTGTCCTCCTTGGCAACGGGATCATCCATATATCTCATCAATGTGATTTCCGGACTTTTTCCTTCCCAATCAATGAGGTTATCTATGCCCCCAACACCCCGCAATACCGCATCAAATTCCTTACCGGACAAACCATACCGCAGTAGGTCAACCATCTGGTATTTGATCCGCCGTTCTTTGAAGTATCGCTCTGCTTTTTTTGTGTCAAAGCATTTGCTTTTTCCGAATATCTGTATATTCAATAGGTTACCTCCATCAAGCACAAACCACAAGCCGGCACCAAAGCACCCGCATCCTCACGCTTCGCTGCGAAAAGCTCCGGGATACTTTCGGGTTTGCGTTCTCCCCTGCCAACCTCCAAAAGTGTGCCAACCATAATACGAACCATATGGTGCAAGAATCCATTTCCTGTGACAGTAAAGACTACCTCGTTTTCTTTTCGTTTGATATTAAGACTGTGGATATACCGCACAGTGGACTTTTTCATATTCTTATTGGCGCAAAAAGCTCCGAAATCGTGCTCTCCAAGAAAATAGTCTGCCGCTTTCACCATAGCATTTATATCCAATCTACCAGAATCGATGTGGACAAATTTTCTGTCAAACACGCAAGGTGCATCGCTATTCCACACACGGTACGCATAGGTTTTTGTTTTGGCATTCAGCCGTGCATGAAACCGTTCAGACACGTTCTTACAAGAATATATGCCGATGTCTTCCGGTAAATAACGACGAAGTTGCAAAAGTATCTCATCACAGGGCATCGTGCTTTGACAGTGAAAACTCACAACCTGCATTTTGGCGTGAGTACCAGCATCGGTTCGTCCGCTGGCAGACACCGTAATGGATTCATTCAGAATTCTGCTCAATGTCTGCTCCAGTTTTGCCTGTAAAGTGTTCTCTGTTTGAGATAACCGCTGCCAACCACGGTAGCGTGTTCCCTCATAACAAATATCAAGCCGCAGATTCCGCATAAGTCTTTATTTCCTCTCTTGCCTCCCGCTCCGTATCTGCCGAGAACAGGAAATTTCCTTGATAATCATACACTTGAACATGACCGCTGACATATCGAATGGAATACATTTGCCATACCTCCTTGGTCTTTATGACATCAGTATACCAACCATATTGTACAATAAAGCGGACTTATTCAACCACCTCGTAGCCAGCTTCTGTAATGCTTTTTTTCAGAATTACAATGTCGGCATTTCCCGTCACTGTTACAGTCTTAGCCTGCAAGTCAACAACGGCATCCTGCACACCTGCTGTCTCCTTGCAGACAGCTTCCACTCTGGCTTTACAATGAGGACACATCATACCCTCTACTTTGATAACTGTTTCCATAATCATGATCTCCTTAGTATTTTCATCGTGTTGTATTGCACTGTCACGGGGTTTGAAAAACCGTAGGCGCAGAGCATTACTCACCACAAACAGGGAACTCATACTCATAGCAGTCGCTCCCAGCATAGGACTCAAGCGGATACCAAATGCCGGATATAAAACACCTGCGGCAACCGGAATAAACAGGCAGTTATAGAAAAATGCCCAAAACAAATTCTGTTTAATGTTGCGGATCGTAGCCTTACTCAGGGAAATACTACGAGAAATGCCCAAAAGCGAATTGTTCATCAGCACCACATCTGCCGAATCCACTGCAACATCCGCACCATTACCGATGGCCATACCCACATCCGCTGTTGCCAAAGCAGGTGCATCGTTGATTCCATCGCCTACCATAAGCACATTTTTACCTTGCTTCTTGAAGTTTGCTACAACCTCAGCTTTATCTACAGGTAAAACCTCAGAGATGACATTCCGGATCCCTGCGCTCTCAGCAATCGCCTGGGCAGTCTGCTTATTGTCTCCTGTCAGCATAAACACTTCCAGCTGCAGTTGCTTCAGTGCATCAATTGCCTGATCAGTATCATCTTTGAGCACATCAGCTGCAACAATAGTGCCAAGATAGGCAGATTCAGAAGCAAAATACAGTGGTGTTTTCCCGGCAGCTGTCATATCGGAATGATCGGGAACATTGATTTTCAACTCCGCCATCAGGCGGGCATTTCCGCCATATATCTGCTCCCCATTTATTATACCGGAAACACCTTTGCCGGGCAAAACCCGAAAGTCATCCACTTGCAGCGGTGTAAAACTACCGATTCTTTCCAAAATAGCCATTGCATAGGGATGCTCGGAGGGTTTTTCCAGTGATGCAGCAAGTAGCAAAAGCGCATTTACATCTATACTTCCGGGTAAAATATCCGTAACAACAGGCACACCTTTTGTAAGCGTACCGGTTTTATCCAACACAACCGTATCCACCTTATGCAGATTCTCAAGCACTTCCGCATTTTTGAAAAGAACTCCCATACCGGCACCTCTGCCGGTGCCAACCATAATTGCAACCGGTGTGGCAAGTCCCAACGCGCAGGGACAAGAGATCACCAACACTGAAATAGCAGTATTCAGTGCAAACTCCAGTGTTTCCCCCGCCAAAAGCCAAGCAAGCAATGTAATTGTCGCAATCGCCATCACCACAGGCACAAAAAAACCAGCAATTTTGTCTGCAAGTCGGGCAATAGGCGCTTTAGATCCACCTGCCTGCTCCACCATACGGATGATCTGAGACAGCGTGGTATCCTCTCCAATCCGATCTGTATGAATCTCGAGATACCCCTCCCGATTCATAGTTGCAGCAGACACAAATGCACCTTGCGCTTTTTCCACCGGAACACTTTCACCTGTCAGCATGCTTTCATCCACAGCCGCTCTGCCGGATATCACCGTACCATCCACAGGAATGACACCACCGGAACGAACAAGAACAACATCCCCAACAATGACCTGCTCTACAGGAATGATCATTTCTGATCCCTTGCGCAGAACTGTCGCTGTCTTAGGACTTAAATCCATAAGAGCGGCAATAGCATCGCCGGTTTTTCTCTTTGCGCGGTTTTCAAGGAACTTACCGACAGTAATAAGTGTTAAAATCATTGCCGCAGACTCAAAATAGAGGTTTTCACTGTATCGTGTAACAATATCCCACCGTCCGTGTCCCATTCCGTAAGCCATACAGAACAATGCAGTGATACCGTAAAGTAAAGCTGCGCCGGAACCTACGGCAATCAAAGAATCCATAATGGGTGCACGATGGTAAAGAGCCTGGAAGCCTTTGATATAATATCCCCTGTTCAGATACACCACAGGCAATGTCAAAAACAGTTGTACCAGTGCTGCAACGATTACATTCTCCGGGCCGTGATACCAACCGGGTACCGGCAAACCGATCATGTGACCCATAGTAAAATACATCAGCACCAACAGAAATGCTGCCGAGCCAATCAACCGTAATTTCATTTGATTCGGTGCATATTCTTTTTTAGATACAACCTTTTCTTTAGTTCCTGCAATCTCAGCACCATAACCGGCACGCTCCACAGCCGCAATCACTGCAGTTGCAACCGTCTCACCGTCTGCTTGTACAGTTAATTTACCGGCAAGCAAATTTACCTCAGTTTTTTTAACACCATCTACTTTTTCGGTAACCTTCTCCACCCTGGCTGAACAGGCTGCGCAGGTCATACCGGATATATTGAATTTCAGCTCCATACGCACAACCTCATGAATTGACATTTTTCACAATTTATGATAGTATTATAACAAATTCAATAGAAATTACAAGGCTGTTTTACGATAGATATCCCCTGTTAACCCAAAACAAATTTTAGGAGAAATAATATGAACATTAAGATCACTTCTGACAGTACCTGTGACCTTTCCGCGGAATTGGTGCAAAAAAATGATATTGGCATTTTCCCCTTAACCGTTATCAAGAATAATGAAGCCTTTTGGGATGGTGTCACCATTAAAACCGATGAGATTTTTGCCCATGTTGCCGCCGGTGGCGATCTGTGTTCTACCACTGCAGGAAGCGTTGGCGAATATCAGGAGCTTTTTGAAAAGTATGCCGGCAATTATGATGCTGTTTTGCACATCAACCTCAGTTCCGAACTTTCCTCCAGTTATCAGAACGCCTGCCTTGCTGCCTCTGAATTTGACAATGTGGTAGTTGTGGACTCCCGTAATCTGTCGACCGGTCAAGGTCTTGTGGTGTTAAAGGCTTGCGAATTAGCCAAAACCGCAGCAACAGTGGAGGACCTGAAGAACTCTTTGGACGAATTCACATCAAAAGTGGAGGCAAGTTTCCTTTTGGATCAGCTTGGCTATATGGTCAAAGGCGGTCGCTGCTCCGCTGTCGCCGCTCTGGGCGCAAATCTGCTGGGTCTGAAACCCTGTATCGAGGTCAAAGACGGCAAAATGGGTGTTGTTAAGAAATATCGTGGCAGTTACGCCAAGTGCCTTACTTCCTATGTAAAGGACCGTCTTGCCGGTCGTGATGATTTGGACAGAACCCATTTATTCATCACCCGGACACCTGTTTCCGACGATTGTTTGGCTGCTGTACAATCTGCTATTGATGAACACGCGGACTTTGAAAACATTTACTGGACCATGGCCGGTTGCACCATCTCCTGCCATTGCGGTCCCGGCACATTGGGTGTTCTCTTTGTAAAGAAATAATTACGAAACCGCCGGAAATCATTTCCGGCGGTTTTAAGCTTGTATTTTCACAGTAATATGATATACTGATTTCGCACAATCTGAGAAAGGGGCCAAAATTATGGACTATGATGCTTTAATGGATCTGGTTACAGAATTGGGTCATAATCTGGCAATGTCCGGCGCAGAGACTTTTCGTGTGGAAGACAGTATCAACCGCATTCTTGCAGCATATGGCGCTCAATCTGAGGCATTTGTAATTACCAACTGCATGACCATCAGTATGCGGGCACCGGACGGAAAGCTTTATAATCGTATGCGCAGAATCGGCTTCCACGGTAACGATTTGGACTCCGTTGAGAAATACAACTCCCTCAGCAGACGGATCTGCGCAGAAAAGCCATCGTTGGAATTGGCATCCCAGTGGTTGGCAGAAACCAATGCCTCTCGGTTGCAATACAAACTGCCACTGTTCCTATTGGGAGGTATTTTAGGTGCTGCCGGTTTTGCGGTATTCTTCGGCGGTTCTGTAATGGATGCATTGTGCGCAGCTATTTGTGGTATTTTTCTTGGACTTACGGATCGTTTTCTTGATAAATTCAAAACCAATCCGTTTTTCAAAACCATCATTTGCTCTTTCATTATGACCATCACCGCATACATAACAGGTGTATTGGGATTAGCCGGCAACACAGATGCTGTGATTATCGGCGCGCTGATGTATCTCGTTCCGGGTCTGCTGTTTACCAATGCGATGCGCGATATCATCTTCGGCGACACCAATTCGGGCATCAACCGAATCGTTCAGGTACTACTGATTGCCGCAGCTATCGTGTTGGGTACGGGCGCTGCCTGGAATCTATCCAACAGTTTGTGGGGAGTTTCTGTGAATGCACCGGCGCTGGAGCACAGTGCTCTTATACAGATGCTTGCTGCTACCGTCGGTTGTATCGGCTTCTTCATTGTATTTAACATTCACGGGCCCGGCGGATTTCTGTGCGCATTAGGCGGTATGGTCACTTGGGGATTCTATTGTCTGACTGCACATTTTGGCGGAAGTGAGCTAACCTGCTACTTCGTTGCCGCTTTGGTGGCCGCTATCTATTCCGAAACAATGGCAAGAATTCGGAAATACCCCACCATCTCCTATCTTGTTGTGTCCATATTCCCCCTAATTCCGGGTGCCAGTATTTATTACACCGCCAACCAATTTGTTATTGGAAACATGACGGGTTTTGCCGCACAAGGCAAACACACCATTGCCATTGCCGGTGTCATTGCTGTTGGCATCTTGCTGATCTCTACCATCGTGAGACTTATCAATGAGCACAAAACAAACAAGCAATAAAAAAGAGCTTCGGATTCTTCCGAAGCTCTTTTCATTCTCAATCTTCTTTGTTCTTTGCAGCTTTTTTAACTGCCTTATCCTTTGCCTTCTGCTCTTGCTTTTTCTTAGCCTCTTCCTTGGCTCTTTCAGCGCTGGTCTCATTGGTAGACAGTGCCCACTTGGCAAGCTCCATACGAACCTGATCGGCGCTGGTCTCGATAACAAAGCTCTCGCTCTTAACATCCACAACAGTGCCCATAATGCCACCAATTGTGGTGATCTTGTCGCCGTTCTTCATAGCAGAACGCATCTGCTCTGCTTCCTTTTTGCGCTTGTTCTCCGGACGGATCAGCATGAAATACATCACGCCCAGCATAATCAGCAGCATGGGCAGCATACCCAAAAGACCGCCACCCTGTGCGCCATTTGCAGCATCAGTTAAAAAATGTAACATGGGATAAACTCCTTTTTAATTTATTATCTAGGTTATTATAGCATTATTGCCATAAATTGCAAGGTTAATTTAGATCCTTCGGCTTAATTTTTCAGAATGTTCACATCTGAATTGCTCAAAAGTGCCCTCATCCAGCGCATTGCGGATCTTTTCCATCAATTTATTGTAGAAATACAGGTTATGCATCACGCAAAGGCGCATAGCAAGCATCTCCTCAGCAACAAACAAATGGCGAATATATGCCTTGGAATAACGACGGCAAACCGGACAATCACATTCCGGATCAATGGGTGACAAGTCCTTCGCATACTTGGCATTTTTCAAATTGATAGCGCCCTGCCATGTAAACAAACGAGCATGGCGGGCATTTCTTGCAGGCATAACGCAGTCAAAGAAGTCAACGCCTCTTGCAACCGCTTCAATGATGTTGGTCGGTGTACCCACTCCCATCAGATACCGGGTCTTGTCCGCAGGCATATAGGGTTCTACAGCATCAATAATATCATACATTTCCTCTGCCGTCTCGCCTACCGCCAGACCGCCGATGGCATATCCGGGCAGGTCCAGATCAGCAATCCGCTTCATATGATCCACGCGGATATCGGCATAGGTACCACCCTGGTTAATACCCCAAAGCATTTGCTCTTTATTCACCGTATCCGGCAGACTGTTTAAACGAGCATTTTCCTTTTTGCACCGCTCCAACCAGCGGTAGGTGCGGTCAACACTTTGTTTCACATATTCCCGGGGTGCAGGGTTTTCAATGCATTCATCAAAGGCCATACAGATATCAGAACCCAAATTGGATTGAATCTGCATACTCTCCTCCGGACCCATAAATATCTTGTGTCCGTCGATGTGGGATGCAAATGTGACACCCTCCTCTTTGATCTTCCGCAAGGATGCCAAGCTAAACACCTGAAATCCGCCGGAATCTGTAAGAATCGGACCATCCCAAGTCATAAATTTATGCAGACCGCCGCACTGTCTCACCAGCTCATCACCGGGTCGCAGATGCAGATGATAGGTATTGCTCAACTCAACCTGGCAACCGATGTCCTTTAAGTCCTTCGCGCTGAGGGCACCTTTGATTGCACCCTGCGTGCCCACATTCATAAACACCGGTGTCTGCACGGTACCGTGGGCACAGGTAAACACACCACGGCGCGCCTTTCCTTCCGTTTTTAACAGTTCAAACATAATTATCTCCTATAGAATACACATCGCATCACCAAATGAGAAGAATCGGTAACGCTCCTGCACTGCCTGCTCATAGGCAGACAGAACATTTTCTCGTCCGGCAAAGGCAGAAACCAGCATAACAAGCGTACTTTCCGGCAGATGGAAATTGGTGATCAAGCCATCCATCGCCTTAAATTGATAGCCGGGATAAATAAAAATCTCTGTCCATTTGGATTTTTCTGTGAAACTACCGTCATCATTGACTAAGGATTCCAAAGTTCTGCAGGATGTTGTTCCGACACAGATAATCCTGCCACCGTTTTTTCTTGTTTCATTCAGCACGTTTGCTGTTTCCGCAGTCATCATACACAACTCTGAATGCATATGATGGTCAGCAATATCATCGGCTTTCACCGGGCGAAATGTACCAAGACCCACATGCAGAGTAACAAATGCAGTTTTAATTCCCTTCTGCCGAATCTTTTCCAGAAGTTCCTCGGTGAAATGCAGACCGGCGGTGGGCGCAGCTGCAGATCCGATTTCTCGGGAATATACCGTTTGATAACGCTCTTTATCCTGTAATTCCGCCTTGATATAAGGTGGCAGCGGCATTTTACCCAGTTGCTCCAACACCTCAAGGAAAATACCGTCATAATGAAATTCCACCACTCGGTTTCCATCCGGTAGCACTTGCATAATAGTCGCAGACAGCTTTCCTTCACCGAAAACCACTCGCTGTCCCTCCAGCAGCTTTCTGCCGGGTTTTGCCAAGCACTCCCACTTCTTGTCCCCCAAATCTTTCAACAGCAGCAGCTCCACTGCGCCGCCTGTGGGACGGTTGCCCAGCAAGCGAGCCGGCAACACACGGGAGTCATTCATCACAAGGCAATCGCCCGGATTCAGATATTCGACAATATCATAGAAATGCCGATGGCTTACTTCACCCGTCTGACGATTCAATGACAACAGACGGGAAGCATCCCGTTGCTCCAGTGGTGTTTGGGCAATCAGTTCTTCCGGAAGATCATACCAAAAATCGTGAGTCTTCATAGTAGTAATCCTTAGTTCTAAAATTTTTAAAATTCAATCTCATTTCTCCGTTTTTATACGCAATCCTATTCGTTTCTACCTTTGCAAGTAAGTATGTAGTAGTTATATACGATAAAATTCAAGTCAAAATCATCTAATCCTTTCCAGAATTGTACATGAAAAATAACTTGAGTTTATATATCTCTACGCTAATCTACACCATTATCCTTGAAATTGGTGTAGTAATTGGTGTAGTCAAGTATTGATATTAGTTAAGAGCTTTTCTGCAACAGCATCATTTCTTCACACACAGTTTCGAGATTGCTATCAGTATAAACATCCAAAGTAACAGCACTGGTTGCATGACCCATAAGGTACTGAACTGTTTTAACATTCATACCTGCGTTAATGCAATTGGTACAGAAGGTATGACGTAAAATATGTGGTGTTATATTTGGAAGTTGAATCGGGTGTGTGCGGTTATATTTGTTAACACAGTTACGGAACACTTCATCATAGTGGAAGACATGACGCGGCAAACCGTTCCTAGTTAAGAATAAGAAACCGACATATCCATCAATTACTTGTTCTGGTCGATTATTAGGATTTCTTTTTTTAATTAAAACTTCCAAGCAATGTCTTGCTTTATCCGTCAATGGGATATTTCTTATTCCATCTTCGGTCTTTGTTGTATCAATATAGAGCCTTTTTGATCCTGGTTCGACTTGTAGTTGATGATTGATTATCAATTGATTGTTTTTCCAATCAATATCCTTCGTTGTTAATCCGGTCAATTCACCAATTCTAAGTCCAGTTTCTAACATTAGAACAAAGGTCTCGTAATGTTTATAGTAACGAGGATCGCCTTTAACAAACTCAAGAAATGTTTTCTGTTGATTAGGAGTTAATGCACATCGCTTCTTAGTATCTCTTGTAACAATTGTTGACAATTTGAAGTTACATGGATTCTTTGCAAGAATATCTTCGTCACATGCCATTTGTAGAGAACTCTTTAATATTGTATAGGCTCTGTTAACAGTTCCATACGCATAACCTAATGAACTCAAGTTAATCATGCATTTCTGACAGTCGGAGCGTTTTACATTCCTAATTTTCATTTTGCAGAAAACTGGATCTTTCTCGATTGTCTTAATTGTGATTTCATATCCGCGCACAGTATTTGTTCTTAGATTTGATTTCAACGAAAGATATCTTTGAAGTAGCTCACTTATGGTCATAGAGCCTTCAAAATAGCTTATGCCAAGTTGAGCAAGCTTCATGATTTCAGCTTCTTTCTTGCGAAGATCATTAAGATTATTCGCATAAATAGTCTTTCGTTCGCCAGAAGACTCTGTATACCTATATTGATACAACCCGTCTTTTCGTTCGCTCTCTCCGGTCTTTAAGACCCGCCCTTTGCTATCCTTTCTGCTGGCGGCCATTGTATTCACTCCTTTCGAAAACCGAAAGAGCCTCGATACAGGTTTAAACATTATACCATACCGAGGATCAAAAATCTACACAAATCTCCGTATTTATCCGTATTTTACACAGAATAAGATTCTTCTAAGAATCTCAACAATGCTTCTCTTTTAAACATACGCTTTCTTCCAACAAAGAGAACATAGTTACAATTTCGCTCGTTTGACATATCACGTAACTTATTGATTCCTATCCCAGTCAATCTGGAAGCTTCTTTCAATGTAAGAAGTGGTTTTACATCAAGTGGCACATCAGTCAGCATAATGTCAGACTTGATATTCTCATCATTTTTCATAATTTACCTCCTAAAAATTTGGACTATCCCCTTCTCCCCGCCTGCAGCGAACAGGTCCATAGATGTTATATCTTCCCGCCTTCATTATGGCCGGACAGCGAATTACTGAAGTATCATAATACCCGGTCGGATCATCGCGTTGCACGGTTGCAACCCGCGCATTAGTGCACATGGCTCTGACTGCCAATCAGAGGGATAGCCGCTTCCCGACTCGGGAACGTAGAGTATCAGGGGTATTCACTTGTCAAGGTTCACACACGGGGATTGTCTTGCAATATATAAAGACGCTACAAAGTTGGCAAAATCTAATCACTTAATTTCAAAAAATTACGGCCCCGGAGAAACCGGGGCCGCAGCTCGTTTATTTCATAGGGAATTTTCTGAGCTTACAAAAGATCGCTAACAGTATTTCCTGATTGAGATCTTCGTCATACTTATCCCCTATACAACTATAAGTATAGATCAACGGCCAGTACAAACGGATCAACTTGCGAAACGCATCATCATCGCCTCGCCTTGCTGCTCTCAATATTTCACGAAAAGTGTCATTCGTCATAAGTCACCACCCCCTTCACCTAAAGCTGCTTTAAGTGCCTTTAGTGCCTGCGAGTGACGGTTATATACATGCTGAACTGTACAATTCATCCGTTCTGCTACCTCAGCAGGGGGCATTTCATCAACAAATAGTAGTTTCAGCATTTCTTGGCGCTTGGGTGGTAACTCCCTATAAGAGATCGCCAAGGCTTCACATTCCATCGGGAACTCGTCCCCAATAGATTCAAGCATCACCTGTGCTGTGGGATCCTCCCACTGGAATCCTCTTTCAATCAGTTCATCCAACGATGATTCCGGATGCTGCACCGCCTGTTTCCGAATAAAGTTTATCTTTTCACGGTACACAAGGGCCGCTAACCAATTGGTGAATCTTCCGCGCAGAACATCTGCTGATTCCTTTGCCTTAGGAATTCCATCAGACGATTTTATGTTTTCCATACGATTTCCTCCATTTTGTTTTTTGATAGAAACAAAATGAAGGGTCGGCGGAGATCTACAACCGCAGAAAAAAGGAAAAGCACACAAAAAGGCCCATAATGCCCCCTGTGTGCCGGTTCTTACTGAACTATTCTCTTTTCGGAATCTAAGAACGAAAGCGCTGATCAGACCTTAAGCCACAGACGCACAGTTTGCCTGGACCGCCATTCTCAAGCCTCCTTTCCGTTGAAAAATATATAGCTGTCCGATTCAACTGAACCGAACAGCCATAGAGCATGTACTTCAAGTAACTGCATCATCTGACTTGCAGCTGCTCGATCAATTTTAAGATATCTCGCATTGCATCGCACGCTGTGATCTTCGCTGCAGTTGGATACTTCCAAAGTTTTTCCTCTAATTCGCTAAGATAGACGAGCTCGGGAAACTTTATGCAATCCACCAGAAGATGATTTGGTGTCACTTCAAGCGTGTCTGCAATCCGCAAAAGTATTTCCAGACTAGGGCAGTTATGGCCGCCTTCCAAAGACGCAACATAACTATCAGTACAGCCAATGGCCTCAGCAAGCCTTTTTTGCGTTAAGTGTTTCTTACCTCGGTATTTCTTGATATTTTTACCGAGCAATGCATAATCCACGGTTATCGCCTCCTTACACCTATATTTTACAAAAAACGATAGTCCTCGTGAAGAAAGCGTAACTACGGAACTATAACCAGCACTACGATTTCTGCAACTATTTTGAAAGTTATTATACAACCAAAGCGGACTATCCATATAAATAGATAGTCCGCCGTAGTTTTATCCAAACATTGCAATATTACCAAGCATAGAAGTAATATCAGCTTCCAAACTTTCTTGTACTGAGGGTAAGGAATCTGTATCCGCAGTAACTGACGGCATTGCTCCCAAACGCTCTTCAATAATTGACCGAATCAAAACTTCGATTTCTGCCTTCTTGACAGGGGTGTTGACTTGTATTTTCACTTCTGTATTTGATGCAGACAACTCGGGATTTGCATCAAGATAATGAGAAATAGCATTTACAACAATTGCACTCTTGCGGTTTCCCATCCGCTCCAGGAACTCACCCGCTCGGATCTGTTCCTCAGTCTCAGCAGCAAATTGAAGTGAAAAGCGGTAACCGCCTTGTGTCCTCATGCAACACCACCTGCCCCGGCAGAGCGAATAGCTGCCCTGGCAAGCATTTCATAGCCCAGCGCATTGGCGTTGGAAGACTCCACAAAATCCGCCTTTGCAACCATAGGGGAACCTTCCAGGAACGGTCTAAGCAGCACACTGCCACCACCGATGAAAACTGCGGGGTTGGATCGCAGATCGACCTGCAATTCTCTCAACTGATCCAAAATAACTTTGGCGTGCTTCCCTGTCTCAGCCTTAATCGTCTCAATCACTTCGCTGGGCAGAATCGTGCTTTCACCATTCAGGACTGCTCGGATATGTTCATCTTCGATTCGCATATCGTGAAGGGCACCGACTTTACGAACAATCTCGTTGTTCATGGTGATCGTACCGGTCTCTAGGGAGCGGCAATACTGCAGATCGGGCTTGCCATTACACAACAGCAGAACATCCGTGGTATAACCACCGATGTCAACCACAAACACTCTGAGCGTGTTGACCACCATGCTACTCTGCGGAACAACAGCAGCATAAGCCTGCGGAAATACCATGACACGGCCAATACGGATGCAGTAGGGCTTATCATTGTAAGTAAAGCGAATAATACCGTCGCGCTTGAAGTAGGATGCAAACTTGTCCTTAAGAACACCGTAATGCTCAGGCGGTAAACCCACAGCAAGTTCGATATTTTCAACCGGTGTATACCGTCCGTATGCCTCCAGTTCTTTTGCGATGGCAAACAGTGTCAAAAGGAAATAATGCTCGTCTCTGGTCTTGTCACGCATATACGGCAGTCGGCGGCTTGTCAGCGTCCAGAAACTGCCATCATATTCAATAACTTCCTCTGCAAGAGGCGGACGGGTCTTGTGCTCGGCAAGGCCAGCAACAAACGAGAAGCGAGGGGTCTTGATGGCATAGTTGCCATGATCAATTGCAATTAACATAGTAGGAAACCTCCAATTTATTTTTAGTACACCTAATTACACGATTTGGAATACGCATTTACAACCAAAATACGCATTTTATTTGAAAATGCGCAAAAAGAAAGGCGAAGCATAATGCTCCGCCCTTCGGGTTGCTATAATGGCCGTTCCTTCTGGAAGCAATATTCCCAGATGTAATCGTCCAATCCTTTGAATCTGGGATCCCATATGTAGGTACCATATCGGAGTCCCATTCTTTCGAGTAATGCGGTAAGTTTCGCATAACTCTTCGTAACATTGTGATTTTTCGAGTAGTCCATATCGAACGCAGTTTTAATCTCTCTGAGTCCGGCATCTTGGAGCACCGGAATTACTTCCTCAAGCTGTGTCAAGGAATCTACGCCCGGAACCGCTATCACACTCAGACCAGTCATCCTAAAGATGATATCGGCCTTCATTGGCCCCTCAGTCAGTAACATCGTGGGACGCACTGGACCTGCAATATGCGGCCATACCAATGCAGCAGCACCATCCTGCATATCCCGGCTGGTCACCCATCGGAATTTCCGTTTGTCTGCTTTGTCCAACCGGATCTGAATACCTTGGATCATACCATTCATATCCCGAACGGGTACATAGATTCCACGGTACTTATGGTACAATGTCCAACTACCAGACTCATTTCGATAAAAACCCGGCACTCCTGCCAAGTAGTAGCCTTCAGACTGAAGCTGCTTTGCCAGGGCTGTATGCCCCACGACCGGAGAAGACTTGTATTGCAGAACCTTGATTTCTTCCTCTGTCAAGCCACGGTTCAGAAGGTTTTCCTTGTGATCACTAGCTAATGACAGTTTAGATAAGAGTGCTGTATAGGTATTGTGCCGCGTTTCCACATCGGTCAGCGGACATTCCTCCGGGAGATCCACTGGAATTGGTTTTCTCTTCTGCGGAGAAACAATGGTCGGTCTGCCGATTCGATTGATCAGCTCCTTTCGGACCCGATCCTGCGGGACACCGGTGTAAAGGGAGTACAGGGCAAAAACGCCGCCGGATACACCACATTTGGCACAGCGGAAGACATCCTTGCGGATGTTGATGTTCATATGGCGATCTCTGGGTTTTTCATCACAACAGATACAAGGGATGTTGTACGAGCCTCTGCTGGCTGGAGGATCCTGAATTCCAAGCAACGGAATGATATCCGTCATTCGAAACAGTTCCATAATTCCTCCTTTCCGGGGACGGCAGGAATACCGTCCCCTCTGTTATGACTTCACTCAGGGTGTCGCCTGCTGAACCGCATACTCAATGATTACCTTGGCAGCATCAGATACCGCCGGGTCACCTTGGAAGCTTTCAGCACACCACCGGATTGCTCTGGGATCGAATGTAACGACTTCACCCAATGTCTTGCCACTGTATTTGGTGATCGGGCAAGGCACCATCAGTGCCCGAGCATACTTTTCTTCCATCGTCAGTTCAGCGGGCGGTGCAGGAGGTTCTGCTGCAGAATACTCGTCTGCATTTACCTCTGCACCGCTAACTGCGCCGGAGGAATCAACAGGCTTCTCCGATCCGGAATAAAGCGGCGTAGGTTCAATATCCTCACCGGCCAGAGCAAACTGAAGGCCGAAGCCGGCATTTCTGAGTGCAATACCGACAGAAGCAGTCTGCGCCCACTCCCTAGGATTTACACTAGGCATTTCTGCGTTGTACTTCCGCGCTGCTGTACCCTCAGCAAGATAAGCATCAGCGCCATCCTTATAACTTGGATACACGCGGGAGGTAGCAACGTAGTAGTCCTGATCTCTGGTCACTGTTGTGGAGATCTTTCCTTCCGGATGTTTTAGACGAAACCATGCAATCTGCACGACCACAGGAAGATGTTTCCGAGACTCGGAAGAATTCAGATCTGCGATATCAATCGCCAACGGATAGGGATCGAACCCCTCGACCTTGTTGATCCCATCAATCATGGTAAGCATTTTCTGCTTATCGTTACTTACATTTTGGCTCATTTCTTTGCCTCCTCAAAAAGATTGATATAGGTATCACGATAGGACACCCACAGGTTTAATACGGTGCTGATGAGATTGCAGATATCATTCCGAAACTGATCGGGACTGCTGGGACGGTAGTTAGAAAACCGTGCTCGATGGTCTGCTACGGCACGGGAGAGTGCATCATAAGCAGTTTCCCGTCGCTTTTGTCCCTCCTGGTTGGTCTTGGGACCAAACTTACGTTCCGACAGCAGGAACTGGATATAGGAATTCACCAGAGAATAGTGATAAGAGATTGCTCCCATGTCATTTATAGAAGGAGCAGTCTGGGAAAATAAACGGAAGGTCTCCAGAACACAGATCCGGTAATTGACCTCCTGCATCACCAGAAGGCCGTCGCCACCCAGTCGGTTCTGATTTGCCAGCTGGTTGAGCTGTGCCTGCTTCTGCATATAGGTTGTAAGAAGGTTGGGGGTTGCCATATGTCATTTTCCTTTCAATCGGTATAAATTCCTGCAGGCGTCGAGCCAGGCAGGTGCCACGTTTTTCTCTGTCGGCACGCTTAATCGCAATACAAAGCGCTTTGCGTTCACCAACAATGGTATCTTTTTCTTTGCCGCGGGTTATAGCGGTGTAAATAAGTGTCCTGGTAAGCATGATCGTATGGGCGCATTGCAGACTGATGATAACGGACTTGTATTCTGCGCCTTGCGATTTGTGTACCGTAAGGGCATATCCAAGATCCAGCATTTCAAGAGCCATATGGTCGTATTTCACGACTCGCTCCTCACCAAAGTCAACTTCGATGATTGGATCTGTGCCGTTAAAGGTAATACCGGTTATATAACCAATATCACCGTTGCATACATCACCGTGGTTCTTGTTCTGCATCACCTTGTCTCCGAGCCGATACACTTTCTCCCCTTTTGTGACCTCGGGTTTCCCCGGTGCCGGTGGGTTGACTCTGTCACGTAGGACTGGATTCAGACTATCCTTTCCGGTAGGGGTCTTTTTGCGAAGTGGCGTCAATACTGCGACGCTTTGCACGCCGTACTTACGCACATCCCTTTCAAAAAGATCTGCAATGATTCTTGCTGACTCTTCAAGATCACCGGAATTGTGGAAATTAAAATCAGGGCCATACTCCAAACCCACATTACCATGCCGGATCAGACGGGCATTAATTGCAATGCGGCTACCTGCGCTCTGCCGGAAGACGCGGTCCAGTCTGACAACCGGCAGCCGCTCGCTGACAACCAGCTCTCTAAGGAATGCACCTGGCCCCACAGAAGGAAGCTGGTCCGCATCACCGATCAGAATGATCTGACCACCCGGTTTCAATGCATCAAACAGGTGTCCTGCCAAATAAATATCCAGCATTGAGACCTCATCCACAAGCACAAGATCCGCAGTGAGCGGTTGGGGTGTGCTGTATGTCAAGTCTCCTGTTCGGATATTCAAGGCCTTATGGATCGTAGATGACTTATTTCCGGTGGACTGCCGCATCCTTGAAGACGCCTGTCCGGTCGGAGCGCAGCAGCAGATCTGGTTGTTCGGGTGGTTCTTTCGGTAGATGTCCAGGATCGCACGTTGGATCAGCGTCTTTCCTGTTCCCGGACCGCCGGTAATTACCGCAATGCTGCTGGACAGTGCCATTTTTACAGCTGCCCGCTGCTCCGGAGCAAGCCGAAGCTTCAGGGATATCTCCTCTGCATTGATTTCTGCATCCAGATCCGGATACGAGCAGGAGAAACCGCTGTTTAGCAGCAACTTGATCTTCTCCACCAGGTGTATTTCAGAGTTTGCTGCTTCTGTCCGGAAAATCATCTCCTGATAACAGCTAAGCTTTCCGCTGTAAACCAGTCTGACAGCACGGTTCGCAATCATATCCTCTGTAAGACCCGGTGTATCCAGTAGCTTCAAGCATTCCTTGATAAAGGCGTACTTCTCCATACACAGATGGCCCATATTCTCAGCTTGCTGCAAAGTATGCAGAATGCCGGAATCCACTCGGTCAGTAGACAATGGGTGTACGCCCAGGTTCTTGGCGATCTTATCTGCTGTAATAAAGCCTACACCGTCCAAATTAGATAGCTTATAGGGATTTGCCCGTACTGTGGTGATAGTCTTGTCACGGTACTCTTTAAACAACTGTACAGCTCTGTTTGGCGTGATTCCGTATGGTGTCAGAAATGCAATCACATCCCGGGCGGCGCGATTTGCTGTATAGGACTCGCAAATCACCTCCAGCCGCTTTGTGCTGATACCTTTAATCGACAGCAGCTTTTCCGGCTCCTTATCCAGGATCTCCAAAGTCTGGTCTCCAAAGGCATCATAGATCTTCTGCGCCATAGCAGGACCAATGTACTTGATCTGACCGGAAGAAAGGTATGCGATGATATTTTCCTTATTGGGAATAATGATCTCCTCATACCTTTCCACCTCAAACTGTAAACCGTGCTTGTCGCTTTTGGACCAATGCCCATGCAGGTTAAAGCAGAGGCCTTCCGCCGTAGGAAGGCAATATCCAACTGCCTTCACATGAGCAATCTTGTTGCCGGAGCTGTCTTTGATCTTCTCACAAGGCTTGTAAGATACGATCATGAAGCTATCGGCACCAATGCTACGTGTATCCCGCGGATAGATGATCCGTTCAAATTGACAAAGCATATCCTACCCCCTTATGTGATGGGGACCAGGACTTTTCTCACTTGGGGAACAAAGTACTGTTCTTCCGTTACTGTGTACTGCTTTGCCATCTCCACGGCCTGCTTGACCAGTGCATCCGCAAGCTTATCAAAGCTTTGTACAAGCTTCACTCTGCTGCGGATCTCAAAAGTCGTCCAATCTTCGAAGTCTTCTCCATCATCTGTGCTGCGACCGGGGAAACAGACAACCTCTTTGTTGCCATCCCTGTCCGTGCGCAGTTCTCCCTGATATAAAACCAGGTATCCGCCGTTCCTGCCATTCATGGCCGCTTGCCAGCGGAATAGATGCTCTGCGCCGAATTGGTGCCGTAACACCTGTTGAGAATCAAAAAACTCCTGGGTTTCGAGCATATCGTAGAGCTTATCCAACGTAGCTGCGTCCAGCCCAAGGCTGTGCAGTTTCAAATTACAAGCATACGATGTGGATCGATTCCAGGAGTTCATAGTGTCATACCGAAGATGACGAAGAAGAAATTGGATCATTTCAGACCGGGAGGACAGATCAACCTTTTGGTAGAAGGTTTTCATGGCTTCTCCTCCATAGCATTGACAAACACCACCGGATTGGTAAAGCCCATGGTAAAATGCTCCTGCTGCAGGATCACCTTCTTACTCATAGCTGGATGTTCCTTGTCTGCCAGCTGTTTCAAGTCTATATATAGATCTTGATTGAAGGCAATTACCGGAATACCCAACGACAGAGCATAATTGATCTCGGATCTCATACCGTGAGACATCATATTTCCGCACACCAGCAGCACATCGCTGTTTTCCAGCAGCCGTTGGCCAAACTGCAGCGCAATCGCTCTTTCGGCAGGAATTCCGTCATCCAAAAGCATCGGCAGATACGCATGAGGTGCCCGGGCTACAACGCCCATCTTCTCAAATGCGTAAAGCATATACGCTCTTGCTCGCTCAATGTTCATAAGCAGATCCTTTGCGGTATCTGCCCGTAACGGAGAGCAGATGTATGCCTTCATTCGGTTCCGATTCTTCTCGGTGAACTGTTCCAGAAGCTTACGCTCCCATCCCTCTGAATAGATTTTCTGATTCATAATCAATCTCCTTATCATAGCGGTTGTACAGACACCTTCAACCTGCGGCTTTCCGATGTGTTAGTCACTGCTGCGTAAACACTCGGGAAGTCTTTCTTCAGCTTTTTGGTGTCTGTACGAACACTGGGTTTTGTTACAAAATCAATGAGGATCTTATCGGCTGTCGTTTCCAAAACGCCATGCTCATGATCCTTCATCACTTCAATAATCTTCGCGCTGTGCGCTTCCATCCTTTCCCTGAGTCTTGCGATCTCAGCATTGTGATCATCGATCTGCCCTTGAATTGCAAGAATCTGGCGCAAATGCCGCTCCTGCTTTGTAGAGAATTCAATCGTGGGCAAACCGGGTTTACTGGAGGTGTAGATCTTCGCCAACGAATCTAAAGCAAGCTTCGTCGGAATACCTGCCATCGTGGGCGGTTTATCATTCTCCAAACTCCAGATCCAACGGTCCAGACGGTCAAATATCATATCTTCTTTCTCTTTATCCCGCACCAGACTGGGTGTAGCCAAATCATTATCCGGGTTATTGCCCCAAAGGGCGGAGAAGTCACCAATCTGAACATCCGCAACTGCCAAGTAATAGCGCAGTTGCAATTCATAATACAATGGGTAAGCACCATCTGCCCAGTCACCAGCTTTGTGATAACTGCACGACTTGCATTCGAGGATCCCAGGCTCACCGTCATCGGCGCGAATGAAGCGGCGATCAAAGTCAGCGAGTGCATACGGAAAGTCCGCATGCTGATACATATTGGTATCCTCAATAACTGTGTTACCTGTCTTCACGCCATAAAAGTGAGCTGCAATGGGTTCCAGCAAATGTCCCATTTCGAGTGTCTTCGGATTCATCTTTGCCGGCGGTTTGATCTTACCTTTCTTGACCAGCCATAGCTCCAGTGGAGTAACCCAGGGAGATACACCGAAAATGGTTGCCACATCGGAACCACCAACGGTATAGGGGATGTTTCCCTTGGGGCCGTGCATTCGACACTCCAGCCATCGCTCGTTGGTCATACCCGCCGTGTCACATAGGATATTGGGGGCTGCCATCAGTAAGACACCGCCTTTGCAAGATCAAAATCGCTCCACTTGATCGTCAGTGCCCGGGCCATATTCTCCTGCAGTGTCAGGATCTTACTTTCCGGGATCTTCTCGGTCTTGAGGATAAACGGAATTTCTTGCATAGCAATGAATACATCGTGTGCTGTCGCCGGACCGCTGCCGTATGCCATTTCGTACATTGCAATAGCCTCTATAGCCGCCTTCTTGGGCATAGAGAACTTCTTGCACACACGGGTCATAGCATTGACGGGATACTCCAGCTCGATTTCCTGTAGCCGCATCAGTCTTTCGATGTTATCTCCATACTGAGCAAACAACTGGTCCAAAGCCGTAGTAAAGTCAGCGACCGTTGACTGGTGCCGGTGATCCACAGAGATGCACCCGCCGATCAGAATCGGGTACTGCGCACCCATCAGCATAGCAGATACCTTTGCCGAGGCAATGCCGGCATCCGAGGTGCTGAACCGCACACCGGGTACGAGCTTCTTTGCCATCGTACTGTGGCCTGTAGCATCCAGCATTTTGGTGTAGGCACCCAGCAGGTCTTCCTTTTGGGTAGGCATGGTCCATTCTGCACTGGTAATTGCGTGGTCAGAATAGCCATTTTTGAACTGATTGCCCGGGAATCTGTCATTGAGCTTCTCCTGAAGGGTATCCAGAAGAGCATCAATAGGAAGAACCGAGTAATCAACCGTGTCACCGGAGTGCACTGCTGTTACCTTTTCATCCCGAATGAGTACCAGGGCGTCCGCGCCAAAGAGCTTCAGACAAGCGTTCAGAACATTGGCAAGAACATCACGCCCGAGTTTGGGAAGCGCTGTTCCTCCGATCTTTGCACGGTCCAGCAAGCTCTTATAGGCAGTGTCCCGTGCAGGGTACAATTCACCGTTGACCCGGATCGCCAGGCCAAGGTTGGCAGCCGTATCCGCAACGGCTTCAAGGCTGGTGCCTGTGGCGAAGCTGCTGAGATTACCAAACAGCGGAGAAGACATTGCAAGCGGCTCTACTTCCAGGTCTCTGACCGGCGTTTGTGCCCACTTGCTGCTCTTCGTCAGCTTCTGGTGATACTCCAGCATTTCTCCATAGTCACCAAAGGTGGTGAAGTAGCTGTCGTAACATGATTTTTGCATATAAATGCTCCTTTCTTAATGTGACGGGATTACCGCCCTGATATATAACAAAAGCCAGCAACCCTCTGCTGAGGACTGCTGGCTTATTGCCCACGGTTATGTGGCGAGAAACAAAAAAAGCGCCATTTGCATACCAATGCAAATGACGCTAATGTAACGCGAAACTAAGTTTGGCCGAACCAAACGAGAAACTTACATTGGTATTATAGCAAACTCCGGGGCAATAGTCAATCCCAAAGAAAGGAACTCTATAAAAAATGGGATGCCGCCGAAGCGACATCCCATGCGGATGGCGTAATGGAATGCTACGGGCATTCCTTCACATGAATCTTATAGTCTGTATCGCTGTTGCTATGACGGATAATGATGCTATCTCCATCTCCGTCCAGAACCTTGTAACCGGCTTTTGCAAGAGCAGTTTCGATTACTTCAAAAATATCACTCTCCATATTAGCCTCCGTTCTCCGCTTCCTGGTAGTCGATCTCCAGTTCGGTATCGGACACAATGGATACATACTTTTTCAGGATCTCCTCCACCCTCTCCTTTGTCACATCCCAGTCAGATTCTTGCATCTGCCAGGGATATAACTTGGGATACATCAAAAACCGCTGACAGTGACAGTCATCACAGGCCAGGAATTCTACCTTTTCTGCCTCCTGTATCACAATACGCAGGATCGTGGCAATGCCAAGATGATAGTCCTGATCAAATTCCAGATAATCATCAACGGTAGGTTCTGTGATCTCACACTCATCAAACCACTGATGGATCTCCGCCTGATATTCAGGGGCCAAAGAGAGCAGCGCCTCAATGCGCTCCACGCTGTCAATTTCCAGTTTGGTGGTGATGATTCCGTATCCATAATTATGCCAGGATTCATAGCTCATTGCTTGACTCCTCCCATTCGCAAAAGTAAATGCGGTGGAAGTGTTTTTTCAAGCATGCCTGGAAAGATGCAACGGAACAGGCTGATATACCGTTCGTGTCCAATCTGGTTCAATGGGGCCTGTAGAGATGTCTGGCTCCAACAAATCAATTCCTCTTCCGGAATGTTATACTCGTCGGGAACAAATTTGCTGCCATCATAATGCGGACAGCGGGGCTTCAGAATCTTATCCATTTCCGCTTTGGAAGTTGCTTTGAGAATCAATGCACACTTTTTCTCAGCGATAGGATTCACCAGCTCCGCTATGTAGCCAAGCTTCTCATAAGCACGCAGACGACCATTGAGTTCCCCAAGGGCACCCAAGCGAAGCTTGAAAAGTCTTTCATCCGATTCCGAGGTAACCACTTCTCCGATTGCCATTGCAATGGTGAATTCATAAGGATTACTCATTGGTGCCACCATCTTTCCTGTTTTCTATGAGGAACAACTGTGTATTTTCTTTCCATAGTTCATTCCTCCATCATGTATGGTAGTCAACACTGACCAGCACAGTTTCGTCGTCCAGTGCATCAATGAGGTCGTCCTGTGTTCTATGCCACAGTCTGTGAGCTTCCTCCAAATCATTCGGATTCTTGCATTCAAATTGGTAGCTGTCATGCCACTTATCCGAAGCAATGACATCCGCAAAATTGACGGGATACTTATACGCAGGAGAGATGTCAAACTTGGACAGATGCATTTCCAGCGTATCGTTCTTATGGAAGATATACTCACCGAAATGAAGAACCCCCTCTTCTGTAACCATAAGACAGCGTTGAGGAATATCTTTTCCTGCCGCAAAAATAGCCTGCAGCTCAGCATACTCCGATTTCACTTTGTCGGTGTGCCACTGGCGCATAACATCCCACGCAATATCCTTCTTACGTGCGGCATCGACCCAAATATAACCATCCGGTGCAGGAAACGATGCCTTCCAGGATTCACTGATATCGGCATCAATGTAGCCGAGGTCATCGTTGACCAGGAATGTACCGGGCCAACGACCACCGATTTCGTACCAGTCCCACCTGCCGTTAGGATTATAGGTATATCCGTATGCCTGATATTTCTCGTTAAAAGGAACATAGCATCCTCTTTCAGCATACTCCTTTAGGCTCTTGTAGACCTTCGTTCTGGGGATCATCAGCAGTGCAGTTGCCTTTTTGCTCTTTTTAGTACGCTTCGTATGCTGCAGAGGACCTGCAATCGTAGAGCATACCTTACCGTCGCGGATCACATATTTATTGCGAACCATATGATGGTTTTCCTCAAAAATGCGTCCATCAGGCATCTTGATGCAGTTGACCTTTTCGTTCTCGAACTCATACTTCAGTCTGTCTGTATGATCTTCAAACTCCTGATATTTGGGGTCCTCTGAATTCTCATCGTAAGGAAGCATTGCGGTAACCACCGCTTCATCCACAGCTCTCAAAAAAGAATTCCGCAGCCGTTTCAGATGCTCCAGTTGAATTTGCGCAAAGATATTGCCTTTGGTGTGTTGTAACAGAACTTCCAGGAACGCAATCGCGGTGGCAATCTGTAAGTCTGTTTCTGTATCTTCTGTGACCGTGGTAATTTCCACGGGAAGCAAAGAATGAAAATGCATAATATAATTACCCTTTCTGATAGATAGACTAAGCGGGCAGCTGCAATGCAGCTACCCGCTCGTAATATTATACCCGAATATGTCGCTTGACTAAGGATGTCAGCTTTACGGGTAAGGTGTTGAGATCTGTGATGTCCATAAAGGAATCACCGTAAATTCTTTCAATGTTTTGCTTGTCGTTGCCGATTGCTGCTGCCACAAACAGGATGCCTTTCTTCTGGTATTCCTGCTTGATTCCACGCAGATCTTCCTCCGCTGCTGTGCCGTAGTAGCCGGTATCCGCAGGCTGACCGTCGGATACGATAATCAGGATCTTGACTGCCTCGGGCCGTTTGGATAGCTGATCTGCGACAAATCGCAGTGCAGCACCGTCACGGTTGCTTCCTCTGGCGGCAATATCCATCATACGGTAGCGGTCATCCCGGTCAATGGCATCAAACTCAGCGTAGGAGTAGAGATCCACACAGTTGGATCCTGTGCTATGTCCATAGACCATAACAGGAATGTCCAGACTGGTACAGAAATCATACAGAATGATTGCAGAAGCTCTGGCATAGGTACAGCGGTCGTAGGAATGCATCGATCCGGATTCGTCCAGAAGAAGTCCTACTGCAAGCTCAGGTGTCTCATTGGGCAGATTGTTCTTCGTGAAAATCTTACCGTCCATTCGGTGCAGGGCATGGGAATCCAATCTCCGGCCCATAAGCAAGCCGGTCATCTTTCCGCCTCTGCGGTAATCCTGGAGCTGTGTAGTCAAGCTTCTCTGAAGCTGTCTGGAAATAGCAAGCAATGGTGCTGCAACCTGGTTGTAATCGTCAATCAGGTCTTCATCCACACTGGTGATTCGGTGTACCCGGATATTCACACCATCATGGATGTTACCGTATGAGATGTTCTGTGCGGCCTCATTCAGCGCACGAGTACGCTCATTTTCCATGTGGGCACACGCAACTTTTTCAGCCATCTTATCAAGCACACGCTCTATATCTGTGGCTGCCTTCTCATACTTCTCACGCTCATAGGAAGGATTTCGGGTAACCGTTCCTCCCACAGGAGCAGATACCTTGCTGGTATGTTTCAGTGGAATTCTGCCGCCTTCCTGATCCGTTGTCTTCTGCTTTCCTTTTGCCGAACCGCCGCTGTCTTTGGCTGAACCACCTTCCATACCGGCATTTGCTGCGCCACCGGGCTGTTCTTTTTCCTTGGAGACATCGCCGGAGCTGTTATCTTCCTGCTCACCTGCATTCTCTTCGGCATCCTCGTGAGATGCTGCCCGTTCTGCAGAGGAGGAAGATTCCTCTTCCTCGTCGCCTTCAACCAAAGAACCGGTGTTACCAACTGCAATTGCAGTAGCGCCGCCAACCGCTCCGGTAGCCTTTGCCATTGCCGCAACCATATTCGCTGCAGCTCCCGCAGCCGCCTCGGCCTTCATCCGATCCTTGACGATCTCGCAGTAATCCTTAATCTGTTCCCAGAATCGAATCAGGATCAGATTGACGATCCCAAGACGTTCCTTTGCAGAATTGGTGATTACCGCACGGTCAAGCTCATTGATCAGTTCGAAAACGGACTTGATCCGGAACTCGCTCAGCGGTTCGTGACCGTACTTGATCTGTCCAAAGCGGACATAAGAAAGAATGTTCTGCAGGATCGTATCAAAGATATGCCGGTCTCCGTCGTTCTCTTCCTCAATCATCTCTGTTACTGTGGGAAGCATGGATATCCGAAGGTCCCGATAGGTCTGAAGGCCCATACCAAGTGTGCCTGGGAACTTCTTGAGCATTCGGTCATCGGTAAATCCGTCTTCCAGAACATTGCTGATAAAGTGAGATATGTAGATCACAGCATCCCTGTTATCTGTACTATCCTTGATGTACTCCCACATATCCTTCTCATTTCTCGCATCTGCGGATTTGAGAATGACAGGAGGCTCCGGATACCAACGATAGGCTTCCATCGCCCGGTTATAGGACAAGCTCGCTAAAAAATCTGTAAACAGGACATGGCCAAGCTCGTGGGCAAACAATCCAATGATGATCCAGTAACGGTTCACTCTTCCTTTGACTTTCGTAACCACGGGATTACCACAGTTGATCCAAATGACAGAGTTGTCCGTTTTCGCTGTATCGGGATTGCTGGGCTGCCAAACAAGCTCCACATGAACCCGTCTGCTATAATGGTGTCGTTTACTCTGCGCGGCAGCCATCTCCTCCAACCTGCCGGCAAAGAGCCGGGAGGTGAAAAACTGCTTATCGGTGATCTTACCGCGCTTTTCATTCATGAGCTGTAAAAACTGATACCGATAGGTAATCCTTTGAATCCTCTCCGGATTTTCCCCCGGTTCACACCGTGCGTGCGGCTTTCACCGCACACGGCGTTCCATCGATTCCTCGACTGGTGGCTGTTCCTCCAGCTTCATTACAAAGCCTTCTATGGTCGTACCACCGCTCTCAGTATCCGTTCGACTGCTTATTTGCTTCGCCAGTCTGTGTTTCCACCGGATACCTTTCCACGTTCCAATGATCTTATCTGTACATATACCTTTAGGTGCCAGCTATGGGCCTGATGGCTGGAGGGCGCCTGTAACGCCCTATGGTGGTTCATACACAACATCTTACTAGACCACACCATCAGCGCGTCTGCGCCCAAGCATTTCTGCCTGTGTGAATATAGACCCTTTCGTTCGCCGGTTCGTCAGGCTTTTGCCATTCTCACCTTGGGTATTTTATAGATCCCCGGCATATCAGCAGCACTGCGTGAGCAGATTTCGGTGCAAAGCACTACGGCTGCTTTCTGCCGACTTTACCGAGCTTCTGACGCGGTTTTGCGCCAGTCGGAGTCTCAGGGAGGATGCCTCCGGGCGTTACCCCTTCATTCCATCCTTCAGATCATTAGTTCTATGCTATCGAATTCACTGTTACTGCATTTCTTCCTTTGCTATGTCAATGAGACGAGCAATGGTCTTATCCATTCCATCAATCTCAAAGGCTTTTGCCAGAAGTTCTGCAGTGAAACGCCTAATTACCCTGTTCATAACACGATCGTTATTTGTGTTAGCCAGAAAAATTGGAATCATATACTCCATTTTGTCTTCACGGAGCTTCTCCAATACCCCCAAAGCAGTTTCCATATCCACAACACCGTCTTCGCTGCGGATATCCTCCACTGTACTGGGATTCTGTGCAAACCATTGGAATACGCGGCTTACTTCCTGCTGTCTTTGCTTTTCTTCCATGGGATCAGCCTCCTTATTTTTTATAGCCTACTACCTAGTAGGCATATTATCATACAGAATCGGTATAATCAAGAAAAAGACTACTATATAGTAGGTTTTGTGAAAGGAGATGAATCTGATGGCCAAGATATTAGTGGACGATTGTTTCGGTCATAACCTGAAACAGATCCGTATGTCCTGCGATATGTCCCAAGCTGATGTTGTTCGAGAGCTAAACCTTTTGGGCCGCAGCATCTCCGTAACACAGTATGGGCACATTGAGCAAGGAAGAGCCAACATCTTTGCTACTGATCTCGTTCTCCTACAACGAATCTTCAAAGTTGATTACAGTGAATTCTTTAAAGACCTTGTCCCTTAACCGGAACAAGGTCTTTTCATTATATAACATGTTGCACCTTTTTAGTACAAAACGTGTCGCACTTTGTGATTCACTCTTGCCATAATTTTACCTCCAAGTCAGATCAGGTCGTCGCAGAGGCGCGCTTCGGTGCAAAAATGGGTTCCAGTACGGAAGCAATCAGCGAGTTCCGGTCATCGTCATTGGCAGAAGCACCGCTGACAATGGTATACAGAGCAGACTGATATACATCGCCGGTGATTTCTGCGCTTTGGATCCAGTTGATCAATCCACGCATACCGACAGAGCCGTCGGAAATTCCGTTCTTACGGCAGAAGTCGGCCATGTCGGTAACCACCTGAACCATCTGAGAAACCATCACTTCATCTGTAGCACCGGTAACACTCATTGCACGCTCAGCCATGATCTCGTTGGAAGGTAGCTCCACATCACGCACCAGACTCATTCTGTCAATGACAGACTGGTTCAGGCCACGACAGCCTTCGTAAGTCACGTTTGTAGTAACGACCACCACGGTGTCCAGATGTCTCTGGATTACTTCGCCCGTAGGGAGTGTGATAGAGCCTTCCTGCTCCAGAAGTGAATTCAGACCAACCAGGACACCGGGCTGCATGATCGTCGTCGGTTCCTGGATCTCAACCACGTATCCGTGCTTGAGTGCTTTCAGGAAATCAGTTTCCACATAGGTGAAGCTCTGCCCCTGCGATCCGGCATTATCATCACGCTTAGAGAGCGCCTTAACCTTCTCCATGACCCGTTCCATAACGATTGCCATACAATCCTGCGTACAGGCATCAGTCTTCTCAATGCCGGTCAAAGCCTTGTAAACACCGGCAGGATCGTAATCCATATCGGCAAGGTCCGGCATATTCATAAGCTTAGCCACATTAGGGTAGGTCATACCGCCCATTGCATCCAATTGCTTTTTCTCAGCATCCAGCTGCGCATTGCCGGTTGAACCGCCCTCAGAATCCGGGAATATCTGACCGACAAAATCGAATATCTCCGTAGAGGCATTGCAGGTGTACTTCATGTAAGGCAAACCGAGACCCGCAGCGATTGCGCGGGCACCCATTGTTTTACCGGTGCCAGCAGGTCCACGAAGCATAAAGTTTCGCATCTGAGCTGCTTTTCCGGTTGTGTGTTGGGCGTGCTTGCAGATGTCTACCACTTCCTCCGGGATGATATACCACGCAGGAAGGACAGGAACCAAGGCCTGCTCAGCAGGACTCAGGGTCCGTTTCTGCATCACATACTTACCAACAAAGTCAGTATGAGGAATGATGGTACTCAGCCGGTGGATAGTAGCAGGTCCCGTCTTGGCAAAGATGGTGAATTCTCCAGCCGTTACACTCTTGGGAGTAAACGCACCGGAATCCAAATGCACCTGGGAGACCCGCATCAAGTTGCCAGCATTGTCGATGGTAACATTAATGTGGGCCGGGCAGGTATCATCCTTAATTCTGCGATACACATTGTCACACAGAACGCCGATGAGCTGCGAAGCTTTCGTCAGATCCGGAAGACCCTTGATGAATTCATCGTAGTAGTCCACGAATGTGTCTTCAAACTCGGAATCGCTCATGAAGGTAGGATACATCGCCATCATAATAGCCGCTGCATCCCGGTTTGCACTGTTGGCAGTATAGGTTGCAAAGGTCTCGTCATCCTTACGGAAGACGCTGCCCATCAGGTTGCCGGTGGCACTGTCATGCACAATGATGTGGAACTCTTCCGGATTGGAAGACTTATACTCGCACACATTCTTATGATCGATCGTACCAACAGCGCCTTCTGCGGTTCCCTGTCGGCATCTGCAAACGGCATGAATGCCTTTAATGACTGCGGCAGAGAGCGTAGCCTCCGTTCCGGAACCATACTTAGATGATACGCTTACCTTCTTACTGGATAAGCTGTCAAAAGGGCTAGGCAAAGACCTGTTAAACGCAAACAAATTGGTAAATGAGGCTGCCATAATATAATACTTTCCTTTCTGCAGTTCACTGCGTGAGATTGATAATGATACCTTCCGGGCCACAGAAAACATCGGTCAGCTCGGCACGGATCAGTTCTTCACATATTGCTTCCCAGCTCTTGGGATCCGGTAATTCCTCTGCGGTAAGAATAACCACATTCTTTCCCTCCCCGATTGCCTCATTGCACCGATCATTCAGTTCAATGATGTGGGATTCAACCCATTCATAGGCAATCAGCTCGAAATTCTCTGGCTGGTCTTTGGTATCTGGACAATCGGTATCGTCTTCCGTAGGATCCACTGGGATATCCTCCGGTTCATCTTGAGAATCAAAGGAATAGACGATTTCCTGTACCTGCAAATTATCGGTCCGCACTTTTGCCTTCCGATATCCGCCAGCACGATTGAGAAGGATGTATACATCCTCACCGTTTTCGATTCGACGCCGGGCATCCGGTTCCGCCCAAATCCATCTGGCGTCCGGGAATGAACCGGTTACCATAAGTGTGATTCTGTTCATAATTACCGCATAAGCCATCGCTCTTACATCCCTCTCATTGGGTTCTTCCTTAGGAGCTGGCAGTGCAAGCATGGGCTTGACGACCTCTACCTTATTGGAAGAAAGGAATAAGAGCCGCAGTGCGGCAATGATGATACCAACAATCGCCAGCAAGATCAGCGGCCAGAGTCGGCATATAAAAGTAAGCACAAGCACTACGGTAAGAAGTACCAGCGCTTCAAAAGCAACGTGCTTCTTCCATTCCTTGTTTTTCAAGATAATTCTCCTTTCAATTTTCGGTCTCTGGGAAGAAGGATATGAAGCTCAGATTTCTCTCGCTTCGTATCCACCACAACCGTGATTGCCTCCTGTGTTGATATAGCTGTGTGGAGAAGAAGCTGCAAATTTGTATGCGGCATCTTCTCCTTGCCTATCAGAAAGCTTGCCAAGGTACCGGACCTTGGCAGCTTCTGAAAGAATCCACAGATATCAGAACAGGGGCAGATGACATACTGTCTTCCCAGATTCACATTCTCCATAATGGCCTGCAGTTCATCTTCCGTCAGTGCATCACTGGTTTTATTCCGTAATGCAATGCGTAGCTTCATCTGCCGATCCCCTATGGAGAGGTTTGCAAATGTCTGGTTGACCATAGCTTCCTCCCTTGAACGCAAAAAGCGCACATGATCCACAATGGTGTCGTGTTTCATGTGCGCTCTTAAAACGCTCTATTCATTTTTGCCTCACTTCATATCGAACAGGTTATTTCCACCGAAGCTCTCATAGCCGGTGAACCCTGCAGGAGGTGCTGCCTGAGCAGGAGGCGGAGTCATAGGAGGTGCAGCCGGGTTGTTGACAGGAGGTGCGCCATATGCACCAGGTGCGGGATAGCCACCAGGGGCACCATAACCGACGGGATAACCACCCACAGGGCCGTAATCGCCGGGTGCAGGAGGTGCTCCGTAACCACCGGGCATACCATACCCACCGGGTGCCGCTTCCTGATCCTTATCCTTGGATTTGCCGCTTCCACCAGCGAATTCGACCTTATCCAGAATAATGACCATCTGCGACTTGGCATCGCCGCTTTCCTTGTCTTCCCACTTGTCCTCGTCCAAACGACCGATGAAGTTGATCCAGGATCCATCCTTCAGGTCCATCTTCTTGATCTGCTCGCAGACCTTACCGAAAGCCTTCATTGAAAGATTGATCCAGCGGGTGTTATTCTCGGCATTGGAGTCATAGACCTTGCAGCCGACACGGAAACGAACAGTGCTGTTGTTCTCTCCTCCGAACCGGAGGGCGGGTTTGCCTTCATATCCTTTGGATACGACGACATTGGTTCCAAATACGCTCAATAACATGGGGTACTCCTTTCTGCAGGTGTTACCTGCACACAAAAAATTATTTATTTCAACCTGCTTTACAGGACGAAACCGGGAAATAAAAAAAGTGCCAATCAATGCGCATAGGCGCACTAATTGACACTAAGTAACGCGAAACTAAGTTTGGCCGAACCAAACGAGAAACTTACATAAGTATTGTAGCATACTTTTTTGCGTTCGTCAACGTTTCATTTTTCCCAGTTTTGTCCGCGTCCTGTTATGTCCCAAAGGAAACCGCTAAGTATTCGTAGATATGACACAAGCCATCTTTTTCGTATACTGGGGTTTTCTCCGAGATGTAGAGGGTAACTGTAGTTCCAACGAGCAGTTTTTTGACTCTGCGTTTAATGGGGATCACGACCAGCTTATCGCCCAACCGAACCGTAATTGATTTAATTCTTCTGCTAAGAACAGTTCGTTCCACTTCCTCACACAGGCCGGAAACGCAGAGATAATCGCCAATTATGATGTTACGAAAGAGCGACCAACTGTTTATAAGTAAGAATACCGACAAGATCAGGCAAGGCAACGCAAAGGCAAACTCACCACTGAGCACCCACACAGCAACAAACAGCAGCAGCGATGTGGCACCACCGCCCAATCGCATGAGCAGCTGTATACGCAGAGCATCAGGAAGCTGCTTGATATAGGCTATCAGTAATTTCATTACAACACCACCAGTCTTTTCTTCGCCACTAGAGATAGCAGTGCTTTCACGATATCATCACGGAATACTGCCTTCTCCATTTGGTTCTCCAGGATATTGTCTGTAATTGTGCCTTTGGTGTAGATTCTCTCGATCAATGCCTGCCGGTTCTCTACATATAACAGATCCTCAACCGGTTTGACCTCCCGGTCGATCAGGTAGACCAATTCCGCAGTCGTTAACCGAATGCCCGCATTGCAGAGCCAAAAGAGGATCTGTTTCTCAGTCTGGCTTCTAAAAACACCAAATCCCCTTTTCCGGGACGGAACAAATACACATTTCGTCAGCAGACGGTACTTTGCTACCGCAGTATTCTCAAATTCTGTCTCCACCAGACCCATTCTGTGCAGATGCCCAATTTGGCTGTCTGCAGCATTCTCCGAGATCTGCGCGATGCCATATCTACCCTCCAGCCAGATTTTCCCTTCGTTACCTGTTAGAACAAATTCTCCGCCTCCATAGCAAACGGTCACCCGCTGCTCTGTAGATTTCTCCTTTACAATACCTTTGGATATATACATCATTTTTATCACCTCGACCATATTACACGGCGCAAGGTGCCAATTTACAACCGTCTTACAAAATATACATAATCGCCACGCAAGCTCCGATAATGAGAGCAACACTAATTCCCAGGACAATTATCTTCTTGATCAGTTCCTTATCGACATTGGACCGCAAGTGTCCATAGTCATCCGGAAGCACATCATCATAATAGCCGTCATAACCATCGCCTTGCTTCGGTTCCTCCTCGCAAGGAGTCTCCTCAGGCAAATCATCCGCCACTGTTGGTTCCGCGGTTTCATTCACAGCTTCGGTTTCTTCCGTCTTTTCCTGCTCGGTATCTTTGGGGTTGCGTGTTGGAATGTGTTTCCCACATTCGGCACAAAAAGCAGCATTTTCATCCCACAGCTCTTTACCACAATAAGGACAGAATTTCATTTTCAGATCGCTCCCTTACAGATTTTATGGCATCAAAAAAGGCAGGTCCATGCTATGGACCCACCTTTCGACGCTAGTATTATAACAGATTTACTTTTGCATGTCATTGGCACGAACCTTGCCATTTGCTGTGCCATTTTATTGGCATTTTGTTTACACATCCAAAAATTATCTTCAAATTTTTGATCTTTGCTCCCATAAATAGCCATTTCACTGTTGACAATCCTGTGGAAATTGTGTATATCGAATAGGAAACAATCTTTAGTCAAGCGGAGGTGTAACTATGAAATATGTTTGCGACTTATGTGGATGGGAGTACGACGAGGATAAGGGATATCCGGAAGCTGGCATTGCTCCCGGAACTCTCTGGGAAGATGTCCCGGAAGATTTTGAGTGTCCACTCTGTTGTGTAGACAAAGAACAGTTTTCTGAATTGAAAGAATAAAGAATGGCGGTGCAGCTTAAAAACTGCACCGCCTTGCTATTTATTGCTCCGGATCACCATACCGGTTATCAATGCAGTGAACCAACATATCTATATCACCATCAGATTCATACTCACAATTCACACCAAATTGCCCAACAGCAACCCAGGCTCTTGTCTTATGTAATGGATGTATAGATCGATCCTTAAGACCGATTACAGCAAACTCCGACAGTGGTTCACCGGAATACCAGTTATTATTAAACACATCAAGGCAAGTCTGGCACAGCTTTTTCTGCACCAGTTCCCGATCCACCGCATAATCGAGACTCGTTATCTCCACCGTGGCATACCCCTTATCCGGATGGGATCTGGTGTTTATGTAGGTATCGTTTTCATATAAGCCACCCTTGACCATATATCCATACGGTTCCTCAATCAACTGTTTCTGGTCATCGTATCTGTTAATTTCCAGTCTCAGCATCTTAAAGCAGTTCAGGTTTAAGATTGCAACATTCTCTTCACCCCAGTATTCGCAATCACTGCCCGCGCCACAAATATAACACTGATCGCTTGTTATCTCAGACACAAAATCAATGTGCTCATATTCCTTTTGTTCTTCCGACTTATTGGGTGCAATAACATTGGCTATAATCGCCAAGGCCACAAACATGCTCAGCACCCCCGCAATAAAGCTGAGCACATAATATCGTTTCATTCTATCTCCTCCTGAATCGCTAAATTGATACACAGAACGCCTTTTTTTCGGGCATATCGCATTGCCTCATATGCGCCGCTCGTTCCTTTTCTCGCGTTTTCTTTTCTCCCTGATTCCTTCACATAACAGATGACCAAATCCGACCTATCAATCATCGCATAATTTCTTGCTTTGAATGCATTGTTGAAATGGGCACCGGCTTCACAAATCTCTACACTGTCGTAATAATCCCAGTATGACTCCTCATTATCCCGATAGTCCGCAGTAAGATATGGCATGACCCATATATGGGAACTGTTATCGTCTCGGTATGTTCTTTTCAGCCGATGGATAACAGAGGAAATGAGCAAATCAAAATCTCCATTGCGCCCTACTAATAATTCTACATAGGGCTTGCTGTCAAGTAAGCTACGTATTTCAACCTCAAGACGCCCTTCTAATGCAACAACTTCCGAACCAATACGTCTATGCCCGAAGAAGGAAACAGTATAGATATCCATAATATCACCTTCCCGCAACAATATCGACCTTATATTTCTCCATTAAGTTTCTTTCCGAATACTATTCAATAATTGCAGCACCATTTCGGAGTTAATTGCTTCAAAGATATCCGTTCCACATTTCTCTACCCGAATGAGTATCTCTAACGAATTGATATCGTCATACTCAGGCAATTCAAACCTGTATTCACAATAGCGGTCAAATTTGGCTTCGTATACCGTCCTATGCCCACTCAAACCACCTATGCAAATGGGTACTGTTTCAGAAAGGCGCTTAAATGAATCACCTTCCAGGATATCGTCTAAGAAGTCCTTTGAAGGAAGTTCAGCATAGTCCAGGCTGATATCGATCACCATGCTCTCCTGCGGATCTGTAAGCTCCAAACCATTCTCATAGTAGTTCTGTGCTTCAAAGATCACAAGGCAGGAATTATCCGGAAGTGCAAAGGAAATACCCCCTGCATAGAACCGCCCTTGCTTATATAATAACATCTATTCACCCCTCTTCTGTATCATTCCAATACGAATTGTATCATATTGATCCAGAAAAATCTATGGTTTATACAACAGAAAAGGGCTGCCTCACCTAGAAAGCGAGGCAGCCCTTATGTTTGGGTGTCAGTTATTAATTTCTCGTTTAATCAGATCGTCGAGTGAGAGGAAATTATCAGGGAAAAGATACACTTTTGTTTCGTTAAAGACTTCACCATCACCGTAAAAATGATTCCATTTCACAACTTTATATGTTAATGCTGTGTATGTCTTTGTACCGCCGTCTCTTACTATGCCTGTTGGAATTGGGATGATGAGAATCAGCACCACAATCAACATAATAATGAGAAGTCTTTTTTTCATCTTAGTTTTTCTCCTTACTTGGTACAGATGTCCGCATAATCAATATAATTGTTATTTAACATATTAATACACACCACATCTTGATATGTCAAGCCTTCTGCATTTTTATAATCAGAATAAATAATCTTTATCGGAGTAACAGTACCATCCAATTTCATATACACAACATGTTCTTCCGATTTAATCAGCTTGTTAAAAGTTGATCCATTTGCTCTGATTTCAGATGCTGGCACATGCGCATCGGCTACAAGCGTTAACTGATTTATATATGCAACGTCTTTGTCTGTAAATGTTGTCAACGGAGATACAACACGCTTGTCTTCATAAACATCATAAAACTCGTTTGTCAAGCAACCGTTGATAGTTTTATAATAACGTGTTCCTAGCCCTTTTAGAGCATATGGCGTATACTCTTCTGTATTTGAAAGTTTTTGCATAAGAATCGCATCAGCGACTTGAAACTCTGTACTTGATGTTGTCGATTTAGGATTGACTGTTGGGTAAGAAACAAGCGTTGTACCATCGCCAAAAACTTCCCAACCATCATAGCTTCCATCCCATGGCCAAAGGAAAACACTTCCAGCAGATGCCGCAGCTGCTTGTACAGTCATCGTATTACCTAATTCAAGGAAAAACTGATCTGTCCATTTCTTTGCGGCAGAATTTCCGACAGTATCCGTCCAGCCGATGGCTGATTGTGCGCCGATGTCTATCGATTTTTGAGCAATCGATCGCCGCGAACCAGTGCCATCAGGATCTACCGCAGAATAACAAGAAGCCCAAACCGCAACTTTTGTGTTGGACATACTCGAAAAATAAGATGAGGTATCGTATAGATATTCTTTATTTCCGTTGCTATTCATAAAGACCAGTGTACCAGAATTGCCATGGCCTGCGAAGAAAACTACTTCGCTATTAATTCGTTTAAATGTTGTTGCGATAGTACCGTTGAGGTGAGAAGCAGGCTTATTTTCATGAATACCAACAGAATAGCCCATCGCTCTTAACCACGAAGAAGGCGTTTCAGAATCTCCTAGGGTATTTATGTCTCCGTTGCCATAATCAAATGTGTATATTTGAGCCCTTTGGTCGCGAACTTGAATTGTATATGACCCTGTACCCGAAGTACTATTATAATGACGTACTGTTATGGTTGTCGTACTTCCAGCCTCTTGACTAAATCCAATAGCAAAATTCGTACCTTCTCCTCCATCATCATTAGAGGCTGTAGGAAAAATCGTCCCAGTATTTCCCGAAACGGTTCCATAAGTATCTGTCGAGCCAAAGGTTTCTACTGTGAACATTCCAGAATACGAAGGTGTGAAATAATAAGTATCTGTAGAACCCGCCGTAAGAGTTCCACTATAAACAGTATCCTTTGTGATGGTTCTGGTTGCACGAGTAGTGATTCCGCTTTCTGCATAAACCGTAGTTGTTGAGAACATTACAACAAGGGCAATGAATAAAGCGATAATACGCGATTGACGCAATTTCATAGTATTACCTCCTATCGTCAATGGAAATATGCTAATTAAAGCAATTGCTAAGTTTGTATACCTGTGGATAGTATTGCACATTATACCATATCGCAGCCCCCCTTTTTCAAAACAAAAAAGCGCATAAGGAGCAACAAGGAGCAACAAGCATACCCGCTGCTTCTTATACGCAATGTTTATAAGAGACAAAATACACTACCTTAATGTAGAAATACTAAGCAACTACAAAAAACTTGCGAGGGTGTCGGGTATCTTTATAATATCTCCAAGAAAACTGTATGAAGCATTTGTAGCATACTCTATTGATTAACGCAATGGATTTGGCATAGGTGGTAGGTTTGGCGGCGTAAGTGGAAAAATCGTGTTGACAAAATATCATTCCATATTTTTCTAATGTATCAATGAGTCTTCTTACGAATCGTAGTGTAATATTCCATACCGTAGAGTGTTGAACTCTGCGGGAACATTCTGTATGATAAGCAGTATTTCTGTAGCTTGCTTTCGCATACATAAATGATTAATTATCAACATAATTATGACAAAAAGCAGCGATGTCTCCCAACTGAGCGAGAAATCGTCGCTGTTGAATTTTAAGACATAATGTTTTATGGAACTTTACCCCATGTAAAAAAGGGGCGCAGCTTTTGCTGTGCCCCAAAATGGATTGTCAGAACAACGGCATAGCACCATAAGCAGGTGCAGGTGGTTGCCGTACAGCTGGTTTATTTGACTGCTGTTGTGTTCTCTGTTTCTTTTCCTGTTTGGCTACAGGATTCTGGATATACCATGCCGTGAGCCATGCCTGATAATGCGCCTTTGTCAGGAGCATCAGCTCGCTGAAAGCATCATAGGTCATCATAACCGATACATGGTTTTCCGGGTTCTTTCCAAACTTAGGAACGATAAGTCCCTTTGCCGTCTCCTCACCCGGGCCACTGTCTGCGACAAACAGGAAATCTGATTTTGTACTGGGAAGAAGCTGTACGGTTCTGGACAAGCTCTTGCCATCGGCCCTGGCTCTCCCCTGCCTGTAAAGGTTCTTTGCGGAGGTTCCACCTAGATGCTGGTACAAATAGGTGGCATCCCGGCTCTGCTTTTTTGTCTGGAGCATATAGCGAAGTTCACCGCTTGTGATTTTCCGGCACAGCTCCAGAAATTCATCCGCATTGATGTAGATATGGACCGAATTGGTCTGCCGGGAGCCGGCAGGTTTACTCATGTCATAGGACGCAAAAGCGAAATGCGTCTTCCCGATCTCAAATGCATCATTCAGACTTTCCACAAAGCAATCCCGTGCATCCTTTCGGACAATCTGGTTCTGGTTTCTTTCATCCTGCATGATGATCCTCCTTAAGCTTCCGGAATACATCGAATCCCGGTTTTATAGCAATTCGGCGCCCATTCTCAAAGGTGCAGTGAATCTGCGGATCATCGTCTACCATATCCACAACACAGATGCTGCCATCCGGAACCGGATAAGGGTCAAACATACGGATCACCTTGATCTTCGTTCCTGCAGGATAAGCTGTCTTATAGAATCTTCTTTTAACAGAATCCTTAAGGGGTAGTACAGTTTCTTTTCTGGTTATGTACTGATAGTCAAACCCACATTTCCTCTCAAAGGGGAAAAATACCGGTCTGTGGAACAATCGGCGAATAAGATGCCCCCTTACGAGAATATCGTTGTCATTATAAAACACTCTGGATACTTTCATTGGGATGTACCTCCATTCGTAATCATTTGCTGCAGCACTGCTTCCAACTTCACCATGTTCCGTCTATACTGAGGAACAAAGGGCTGATCCAGATCAAAATCTGAATACTTGAAACGGATAAAGTGCAGCAGGGCTATCGTTTGTTCTTTTTGTGGTATGTCTTGAAGCAGCTTTGCGATAGGTACAACAGATGCGGCATCCACCTCGATAAACTCCCGCTCCTCGTCAGTCAAATACTTTTTCATCCAAGCCTTGGCACGAATGCGCTGTCCTTTGAAGTGGGATGGCTTCTCGGTACTAAGCAAGTATTCCAAACCGCCGTGATCTGCAGGACCTGCAACAAAGGGATACAGCTTGCAGACGCGAGGCTTTCCTTCGTGAATAATGCAGCGGCTATCCCGGAGGAAGATACAGTGATGATCCTCTCCTTCTGTGGCCATTGCAAACATCATATACCCTGTTTCAGTCAGGAAAATCGGCACCGCATACCGGTCCAGCACATCCTCGATGCACCGAATGGAAGGATCTCTGGTTCGCAAAAACTGCGTGATTTTAAATACATCCAACGGCTCCAGGGCTACACTTTCCTTCACCTGTCGGCAGCATTCCCCGCAGCCGGTACAGGTAAAGCATACATAGTCCTTAAGGGATATCCGCTTTGTGTTCTTAATCACTTCCTCAATTGGCATCATGCTCGTCACCTCCATAGGTCAGTTTGTCAGTGGCAAGCATCTGGATCTTCATAGCATCCGAGCAATCCGCCTCATCCGGATAGAAGCCATGCTTGTCCGGGAACCAGATGCGAAGCACTTTCCGATCATCTTCCTGGAACTCGGCAAGCTTGATGACCAGTCCATCCGGGAATCCAACTGTCTCACCGGATTTGTAGATCTCACCGTGCTTGACACTCATTCCAAGCGCATTTAAAATTCTGCCGGAGATCTCCATTGGGAAATCGAGTACGATTTGGAAATTCGGGTGTCCGTACTTCTCCAGACCGTGCGTATGCATGTTGCACATCATCGGCAGATAGTTCGTAACGAACTTATCGCAACAGGCGCACTCAACACCGTTGGCACAATAATGGATGACCCAGTCGATTTCACTTCTCATGCCATCTGCCCTCTTTTCTCCGGAAGATTGAATTGCGTATTATCCACACCAATCATCCACAAGGCATCCTCTTTCACCAGTTCTTCAACCCAGTGGGTTTTTAGAATCTCCTGCAAAAGCGCTCTGCACAGATTCATATCCAGTGATTTTGAGGTTTCAGCATCAGTTGGAATGTTGCAGTCATACCAGCTTTCCGGTGCCTGTACTGTCATCAGAAGTCTTCGGATCTCCGGAATTGTAAAATCGTGGTTGGTTGCAGCTACACTCCAGTAGTCTTTGTCTTCACAATGTACCTCACAGTGGATGTTCTTTGCTAGAACCATGCTCAGGATTTCCTCTATACATACGGCAACTCTGTCCCATTCCAGTTTGACAGTGTTGTAGATCCTTTGGTTACTCATCGTTTTTCCTTTCTGCCTCATAAGGCGCGTAATATGTTGTGTCCTCTTGATGGGACTGATAAGCTGCGACACAGACCTGATGACCAGGTTCTCTGCCCGGATTAAATTCTGTAAAACCGATTTGATGCTCCCGTTCCTCACCAGCCGGATGCCAGTACATCGTGATCGATGGATAGTCATCACCTTCATAGGCGGCACCGATCAGCCTGGATCCATCAGGAAGCGTAACGCATACATGCGGGTATTTTTCATAGGCAGGCACATAAGGTTCCCTAAGCGTGAATCTTTTTTTGGCACGCTTGCTAAAAGCACGAAACCGGAATTTCGCATCGTTCAGACCTTTCTGAAGGGCATTGAAGATTTCATCCAGCTGCTCATTTGTATAGCTATACACACTGTTGTTGGACAAATTCCCAAGAAGCTTCATCATATGAAGCAGCTTGTTCACCCTTGCCTCCGCCATTCGACGGAAGCGGTCTTCTCTAGTTTCTTTCATGAGCGCCACCCTTTTACTTTCTTGGGCCTGTAGAGCTTGCGTTTATCGCCAAATATCACACCGATATCAGTAGATCCCTCGAAACGTTTAAGGGTGTCCAGAAGTTCCTGCGTGGTTCTGGCGGGGTATAACTTCCAATTGTCTGCGTAGTCGATCACAAAGATCTGATTACCCCAGGATACATACTCCTCTACTGTTTTGGACATATGGACACCTTTGCGGATCCATCTCCCAAACTCACCCACATCAAAAGCTCTGTTCCTACTGATTCGCGTACCGCCTCTGTTTCTGGTGTTGGCCTCCTCATAGATTCTCGCGACAGATTCCATTTCGTCGCGGGTATGAAGTAACTTCTCTCTATGAGGGTAGTTCAAAACCGACCAGTATCGCTCCGGAATTTCTCTTCCGGAATGGCTGATATCAAAGCAGTTCGATGCGCCATGGTTAGCCACCGGAATGATGAACTCGTTTACCTTGATAAAGCCCCTGGTGTAGAAGATCTCACTGCTCATTGGGACACCTCCATTTTGCCTGCCCCGGGTATCACCCGGATACGAAGTACGATACTGGGTCCCAAAGAGAAGAACCGGATCCCACAGACTGAGACTGTTTCGGACTTCTTGACCGCAGTGACCTTGGGCCGTCGAACGATAGTAATCTTGTTTCTCGGAATTTTCATATGCATTCTCCTTTTCATAAAAATGGACGGAGCAGTTCCCTACTCCGTCTGATAATTGCCGCCATTACTTCGGCGCGTCTTCGTTTATGAGGACCTCAAAGAAGGACCATCTTCCGCAAATCGGGCAGCAGGTCCTTTTATCGTAGATCTCTTCAATCAGTTTAACAGTCGTCTGAGCCGGCTTGTTGCAGCACACCGTTCGGATCCACTTGAGTCTGGAAGGATCAATAACTTCCGGACGGTATTTCCGGTTGAAAGCAAGGTAATCCACCCATCCCTCATTATCAAAGATTCTGTACGCATGCAGTTCCAAAGCACGGACCCGCAGTTCTTTCTCTGATTCCTTGGCAAAATTGTGTTCCCTGCTCCACTCTAGCAGATGATCGTACAATTGCTCCTCACCACTGCGCTGAATAAGCTCTTTCACCTTTTGGATCCAGTCCGATTCCTCTAGATCTCCAAGATTGCATTTTACACCATGTCGGTATCCATACTTCCGGTCCCTGCCGGTTCCGGAAATCAGATACGAGCGACCTGTGTGATAATGCATCCGCAGATCTTCGAAGGTAGGCAGATTATCCATCCTGCGCCACCTCCTGGGGAACAGAGAGTAGTTCTTTGTACTCTTCCAGCATTCCGTCCAGGAGCAATCCGCTGCCATGGCACCAGAACTTACCACCATCTTCCCGCTCGCAGCAAACAGCAACATCAATATGATGTTTTCTGACTTGCGGTAGGCCTCGGTAAACTCCTATGACCTTGATGTGACGATCTTTACAATGGGCTGCCATCTCATATGGGTCATACCGGATCCATCCGTTGTCCATGGCGTGGTCTCCCGTCTCATACTCAGCCAAATTCCGCCGCAGTGCATACATAACCTCGACGGCGCCGGCTTTATGGATTTGCACAAACTCCTCACGGGACATTTCCACATCGAACATCGTCTCTTCCGACGGTATCCGTTCCGGCGCTGTGCCCCAAAGAAGAATTGTTACATATGCAGCGTTGGTGGATTGAACTGTGCCTTTGCAAAAGCAAGTTCTACCCTCCTGCTTGTAACCATGGATCTCCATGCCTGCTTTGAGCTGACGCCAGGTAACATACTTTGTTGTTTGTACCATAGCACAGTCCTCAGACGGGGATCTCGTCATCTGCATAGAGGTAATCCCAGGTAACACCTGACTCCTGCAGACACTTTTCTGCAATGGTACTCGGCTCGAAGCGGTGGAACTCATGGCAATGAGCATCTACACGGCTACGGATCTTATCAATCTGGTCATCCGTAGTTTCCGCAGGTAACACTGCATTCAAGATGCGTGAGCCTGTCTTCTTCCTGACAAAGCTGATTAACCGGCCGGGATGAATCCTGGTACCAACAAAGCGCATATCTGTCTGCACAAACCGAAGAATATCATTCATCTTCAGTTGCGAAAGCTCTGCCGCGCAACGGAGAATATCCGCTTGTACATCGCCGCTGACGATTGCCTGATCCGGCGTGGTTTCGATCAACTTTTTGCACTGTGCCTCAATGTCCATGTTCTTAAGCGTTCTTGCGCCCAAGTCCATAAGATGAGGCACTGCGCAGTTAAAGACAAAATCGCCGTACTTGTTATAGATCTGCGTAATCTTTCCTTTCATAAAGACACTCCTTCTGTTTCATCGTCCGGTGCTTTTGTAAAAGCACTCAGATAACGGTTGTAATCGTTGTTTCTTGTAATCAGTCGCAACCAGAAGTCGCAGTGCTGACCAACAAGATAGAAGTTGTACTCGTCCTGATCCTGCTCTCCAACAGCTGCTTCCGGATGGCTATAGCAGAATTGCTTCAAGGCCATAAGGTCCGGGAAACATTGGACGCTGATCAGCTCCTCATAGACACTGTCGATCTCCTTTGCGATCTCGGGCGTACAAAGCTCGTCATGGCAGGGCCAAACGGTGTTGTACCATCTGCCGTTTGCATAGTCTGCTCGCATATGCCCAATCTTTTGCTTGAAGATCTCACGACCGTCTACAGTTTCAAGTTGTTCCATCGTATGAACGAACGGACAATTGACCAAAAGCTTGTCCTTAATCATCGGCATTCTCCTTTCTCACAAGGTCTCTGGAGCACAGAACGGTGATTCCGTCCTCTTCCAAAAGTGCACCTGCAACCAAAGGAAGCCTTCTTCCATACGCTGTTCGCAGCATCCGGTAGTCAAGACCGTTAAACCGGACCCGATCCAAGCCATCCATATCCTTTGCAATGGCATAGAGCTTAGAAGCACGTGCTTTATCGCCTCTGGTAAAACCAGGCTCAGTCTGGATTGCTGTCAGACCCACTTCATCGTCGTGGCAATGATGTCTGATCAGAAGCTCCGCGATACGGTACCCTTTTCTGGAGAGCTGAGCGCCCTTCAGTCTAGTATTTGTTCTTTGGATCTTCTGAATTGACTTCTCACCGTGGTTATCATCTACATACTCGTCGTCCCTTCCGTAATCGTGCAGCAAACTGAAGTAGATCAAGATCTGCTTGTCTTCTGCAGACAGGTCATCGCCGGAGTTGTAGTAGTAAACCAGTGACAGCAGCAGTACCCGCAGGATGTGCTTCAGCCCGTGGTGTTGGAATATAGATTCCGTAGGATACCCCAGGCCTCTTGCTACCCTTGCATAGAAAACAAGGTCTTCCATAGCAGGGCTTAATAGCTTCGGAACATACTGAAGTGTGGAAGGAATGAAATCTTCCTCCCGGTACTCGATGCCCGATCCCGGTCTGACGATCACCTCGTTTTCATCACGGAAGGACGGAAACCAAGCTACGATCTGTTCAGGTTTCAAGCGGGCAACAAGCAGCTTTGTTCCTCTGCCGCTTCTGTTGGCAAACCAGAGTGCATTGATGGGATTGGTAGACCATGACAGGGCTTTTTCCGGTGGCAGGGACATCTCTCCCATACCGCGGTACACAGTGATGCGGCCGTCTGCTTCCAGTTCCGGGAGCTGAGGCTCCGGAGCGTGATCCAGGACATAATTCAGCACCTCAGGATCCCACATATCGTTGCAATAATCGATCCGGGTATGGATATCCCTCCAGACCGAGAATACTTCATCTTCCCGGATCTGCAGGTATCTGCGCTGAAAGTCATAGATCCGCATTGGGACTGGCACATCGCAGGAGTAGAACGCTTGCCATTCCTCTGCTTCCAGATGCCTGTTTCCGTTGCCTTCCTTTAGACTTGCAGTAGCAATACGAAGCAAGGAATCCAGACAGGACCTCTGAAACAGAATCTCACAGTAGAAGCCTTTTTCGAAGTCTGCATAGTAGGCCTGCCGGTACTTTTTGTTCGGATCAATGAGGATCTTGTGGATATCCAGACCCAGTTGGGACATTGACGATTTCAGTTCCTCATAGGTAAGGCCCTCACTCGCAGCCTCAGAGAGCAGTTCAGGGGTCAGCATTTCGAAGCGGGTCATGGAACCCAGCATCTCCTTAACGAAGGTTCTGTCCATGCACTTCACGCTCCTTCTTCTGGTTCTCCGCCGCCGTATGCAGCAGTACAGCGCCCATGCCTTTCGGGCCAAGCCAGTTGGTTCCTTTTTCTTTCAGCTTTTGGTTGTAATTTCGGACAAAGTTCAAATACCTTTCTGTGTTGTCCATATGACACCTCCGTTTTTGATAGTGGATATAATAACGGGGTGCCTCAGCTCCCCGGAAACAAGGTTGGGGGAGCCACAAAAGCTCCAATATATAAAAAAGAACACCTACAAAACATTGCTGTTTCACAGGTGCTCTTATTGCCCTAAGGCAGAAAATATATATGGTTGATACGAAGGCATGACGCCTCCTGCTCACCGTATGATACTGTGCATCTATCCTAAGATGCAGAAAAAAAAAGCCCGGAGACATGCTCCGGACACTAAGTAACGCGAAACTAAGTTTGGCCGAACCAAACGAGAAACTTACACTGATAGTATAGCATGCAGCTCTCAAAAAAGCAATACCCTTGTAACACCACTCTTGATTATGTTTAAAAATTAAACTATAATATCACTATTATCGGGTATTAGGAGGATGTTTTATGGCTAGACGATTTAAGCAAGCTAGAAAGATACGCGGATTAACTGCTGTCGCTGCAGCCAAAGAAATGGGCGTCTCTAATCCCACAATTAACGCTTGGGAAGCAGGTCGCAAAACTCCTTCCATTGAAGGCCTTGAAAAAATGGCAGATCTGTATCAGGTCACTACTGATTATCTTCTGGGCCGTCCAGAACCGTTCCGTTTTGATCCTAGTACAGAGCTTTCCACAAACTTAATTAAAATCTTCGATGGCAGACCCGTATGGTCAGACCGTTTCGGTTGGGTACTGGTCAACGGTCCGGATTGTATGGTAATAAAAAATGACGGAACCAAAGTTACGCTTGATGTAGCTGCGCCTCTACGCGCTGCTCCTTTACACTTCGCCACATCAGGACTTCCTGAAACTAATCCCATTCCGCTAAGCGAACTAAGTCACCACGAACGAGTATGGGTAGAACCAATTTCACCAGATGTTCAACTTCGTAACGAACTGCGAGGATGGTATCAGACAAAGGGAATCTATGTTGAAAACGCCACTGGCAATCGATTTATGTATGACTCCTATGAGTCTAAATGGCTTGCTTTCACGAAAGGGTAACAAAAGGACCAATCTGGAAACCATCCAGATTGGTCCTTTACACTTTAGATTATTTCAGATTAGTCCGTCAAATCTTCTCAAACCCTACCAACAGTCCACCCTTTTCTGCGTAATAGCTGCATAGTCCAAGATCCTCGTCAATCTTTACTGATACACCAGGAAGATCTGTCTCTATCATATGTTTCAGTGTGTTAGCAGCAGACTCATTCAAGCAGTGTGCCAAGATGACCTTACCGGTTTTGAGGCCGCTTTCCTTTAAGTGCTTCAGAATCGCACTCAGTGACTTTGCTTCACCACGGCTCTTGTCGGTAGGCTCTAGGGTGCCCGCATCACTGGCTTTACCCACGATGCGAATACCCAGCACACCGGCGATTTTGGCAACCGCAGGAGATACTCGCCCGTTAGCCGCAAAATTGTTAAGAGATTCCAGCACAAACAACAAACCGGTCTTCTTCTGGTACTCAGGTATGTAGGCGCAAATCTCTTCATAAGACATTCCTTCGCCTACCATTTCTTCCAATTTCTCCACGATAAGCGTCAGCTCTGGGCCTGCAGAAAGAGAGTCGATCACGAAGACTCGTCTGCCGGGATGCTCCGCTTCGTACATATCCTTGGCGATACAAGCAGCATTATAGCTGCCGGATAGACCGCTGGTGATGGTAACGCAGAAAATATCCTCCGCATCACCAAAGGCGGTCAGCCAATCTTCAGGATTGGGGCAAGATGTCTGGGATCTACCCTTATAGGACATAAAGAAACGGATCATTTCGTTAATATCCAGTTCCCGGTTATCTACAAACTCACGTTCCGCAGTAATGATCTTCATCGGTGCTACATCAAAGGCAACCGTTTTCAATTCCATCAGATTTGCAGAAGAGTCCGCAACGATTTTTGTAGTTCTCATAGGTGATGTACCTGCCTTTCTTTTTCCCCTCAAAGGGTATCACGCAAGCAGGCAGTTATCTACCTACTCTTAGATTTTCAACTCTCTACCGAGTAGAAACACGCCTCTACCTGCAGTTCATATGTTATCTATAGTTATAAAACATATAGGTAAATAGCCAAAAACTGTAATAGGCTACCGATAACCACAAAGATATGAAACACAGAATGTATCCAGTGTTTTTTTGCGCCAATCCCATAGAAGATGGCTCCAATGGTGTAGGCTATACCACCGGACAGTAGCCACACGAATCCTGGAGCAGTTAAGAGTTCAATGGTCTGCGGAATGAAGAAAATGATGCCCCATCCCATACCAATATAGCAGATCATAGAAAAGACAGTGTACTTTTTCAGGTCAACGGCAGTAAGGGTTGCTGCCAGAGCTGCCAGAATCCACTCTGCCGCCATTATCCCCCAGCCAATCATCGGATATGTGGGAACAAATGCGGATAAGAGAATCGGCGTGTAAGTGCCTGCTATCAGAAAATAGATGGTACAATGGTCTAAGACCTGCAATACCTTCTTCGCCATCTCAGGGCGCAGGCCGTGGTATACGCTGGAAATCGTGTAGAGGGTTACAATGGATACTCCGTAGATAGAACAGCCCACTATGTTGAGCACAGAACCGCTCCATACTGCCCGGATTACGCACAGCACAAGCACAACAACGCCCAATGCACCACCAACAATATGTGTTACCATATTCATAATTTCCTCTCCGGTAGTATAATCCGGAAGAAGTCTGTCGCGTAGTTTAATTCGTTTCATTGAAATCGCTCCTTTTTCGTTTGATCTTATACTATCATCTTCCTATCATAATACCACCTACTCTCTCGAAGGATAACTCTACACAACGAAGAACTGATCCCCCTCCCTAGTGTAGAGATCTATTCTACCGGGACGGGGAATAAAAATAACGGCCTTCCGGCCGTCGCAAGACATATTAAGAAAAGAAATAACCCTCGACTTGTTACCTAATCACAGCAACTGGTCGAGGGTTATTTCATTGTGTATGCAGGTTCCATCATTTACATAACCTCTGCTTTCTACGGAATAGACGCAACTTCCAATGTTTTGAATTGCTTCCGGATCAATTCCTTTAGTGTAGCTTCTGAGAAATTTATATCATCGGAAATTTGGGGGAAGTTCGTCTTTCGATCCTGTTTTTCATCAGGATCTAAGGTGTATCAGATCATTGGTATCACCCTTTCTGTACTTTTATGATAGCGGATAATTGTCATTTTTACAAGATGGAATGTTCCACAAGATTTTAAGGCAAATAACGCTGTCAGAAGCTCTAAAATAATGCAATAGGTAGAATGTGTTTTCATGCAGCGAATTGTTATTGACTTGCCACATATTGGTATGATATGATAGTTGTGTTGGGGCGACTCGAAAGAGCCGCCCTCTCTTTTTATCCTTTTACCATTATCTGCATCTTGACTTTTTCCGTTCTCGTTCTTATAATACGAACAGTTGTTCGATATTTACACAAACGGAGGGATCGGTATGGGGCAGCCAATGTATATGGTCGTAGACCAGAAATCGTTTTATGCGACAGTAGAATGTGTTGCCCGTGGACTTGACCCAATGACCACCAAGTTGGTGGTTGCCGATCCGGATAGGTCGCAGAACACGATCTGTCTTGCCGTTACTCCGGCAATGAAAGCCCTGGGTGTAAAGAACCGCTGCAGGATACGGGAGATTCCCGGCAATATTAAGTATATCGTTGCGCCGCCACGGATGCAGCTTTATATTGACTGCGCCGCCGAGATACACAGTGTATTCCTCAAACACTTTGCTCCCCAGGACATCTACACCTACTCCATTGACGAGTCGTTCATTGATGTTACACCGTACCTCAAGATGTACGGTATTCCTGTTAAAGAGCTTGCCAAGCGAGTGATCGACGATATGCGGGAGATTGTAGGTACTGTTTCAACCTGCGGCATCGGCACTAACCTGTTCCTTGCAAAGGTAGCTCTGGACATTCAGGCAAAGCACGCACCGGACTTAATTGCCGAGCTGAACGAGGAGCAATACCGTGAGCAATTATGGGACCACAAACCGCTTACAGACTTTTGGGGTATCGGTCCGGCTACCGCGAAACGACTATGGGATCGAGGGATCTCCTCTATGCGCGGGATTGCACAGCTTGACATAGACCGGGTGTATGATTGGTTTGGTGTTGACGGTGAGATCCTGTACGACCACGCCTGGGGTCGGGAACCGACGACTATGGCAGATATAAAGGCTTATAAGTCAAAGTCTAAAAGCCTGTCCTCTTCCCAGGTACTAATGCGTGACTTCCGTTATGATGAAGCCGAGATTATCGCAAAGGAAATGGTGGATCAACTCTGTTTGGATATGGCAGCAAAGGGGCTTGCCACGGAGTCTGTCAGCCTGTATGTTGGATATTCCTATACCTACGGTGTTCCAGGAGCCGGTGGCACAGCGAAGCTCTCAGCAGAAACCAATGCATCATCTGTTATTATGCCGGCAATTGGTACACTCTACCGGAGAATTGTAAACCCGGCATACGGCATTCGCCGGATCTGTTTGTCCTGCAATAATGTGGTGGAAGATCGAGGCACGTTTCAGCTTAGTATGCTGGAGGATGCCAACAAGCAGTTGCGCGAAAAGTCGCTGCAGGAAACCTTACTGGGCATCCGGGCAAAGTATGGAAAGAACGCAATTTTGAGAGGAATCAGCTACACACCTGCGTCCACCGCAAGGGAACGCAACGCGCAAATTGGAGGGCATAAGAAATAAAAACCTTTTAATTCCTCATGGAATCTCTCCTTTCCTAAACCCAAACACCTTCCTATTTCCTCTTGATAATCTAGGAAATCTTGTTATTAAGGTTTGGATTTCGTTTTCTCTGATATAACATGACTGAGTAAAAAGTCAGTAAAGCAAAGTTGAGGTGTCTCAGCTTCACTTTCCCGAATCGCATTAACGGTCTTTGATTAAAAGAAGACGCCCTTCATTCACTCTTACACTTGCTGTGTCTCCAGGAAAAACCTCATTGCTAACACCATACTGATATTCGCAAGAAATTTCACCATCAACTAACGGATACTTCGCTCCGGTAATGGTGATGCCTTTTGCACATCCAGAAATGTTCAGAAGCGAGAAAAACGAATAATCATCACAGATGGAAACTGGCTCGCTAGATACAATCTCCATTTCGGAATAATCGTCTATGATGCAGCCTTTCTTTCCAAGGGAGTCCAAGTACAGCAAGATGGACACATTGCCCAGTGTGTGGTCAAGTCTTGCCCCAACGACGCCGATCAACAGGAAATCATTGAAGCCTCTTTTGATGGCTTCTTTGACTGCAAACACCGTGTCGGTATCATCCTTCTCGCAAGGTAGAATGATAGTTTCTACATCAAGGTGCGGGTTTTCGTGGGAATCGAAGTCTCCGACAATCAAACTTGGTTGTACCTGCAAATTCTCCATGTGTTTCAAACCGCTATCGCAGAAAATCACAAAGTCGTCAACACATAACCTTTCACGGATGAAGTCATAATTGTTGATATCAGCACCGCCTACAATTACACAACGCTCTATCATTTGCTCACCGCCCATTGGCCTTGCAGATCGAATGCGTGATTCATCGGCCCGGAGCCTTTTCCCAGATCAAGCATTGCCGCCAA
>JAZRLE010000065.1:0-2341 GCA_045646665.1 Faecousia sp.
GGCGGGCAGATATTCTGCAACACCGGCAGTAGAGGAGTGAGCACGGTGGGCAGCACCAAATGCGTCGTTTACGAATACATCGGCCAGATCAGCCAGAGCCTTGGAAAGCTCGGGATCGTTCTTGGTCTCGCCCTTGATGTAACGGGTGTTCTCCAGCAGCATCACGTCGCCGTCCTTCATGGCGGCAGCCTTAGCCTTGGAGTCCTCACCGGCCACGTCAGCAGCCATGATGACTTCCTTACCCAGCAGCTGGGAGATGCGCTCGGCAACCACCTTCAGGCTCAGCTCGGGCTTCCACTCGCCCTTGGGCTTGCCCATGTGGGAGCACAGGATCACCTTAGCACCCTTGTTCACCAGATACTCAATGGTGGGCATAGCGGCTACGATACGCTTGTCGGAAGTGATTTTGCCTTCCTTGGTGGGGACATTGAAGTCGCAGCGGCACAGAACGCGCTTGCCGGCTACTTCGATATCTTCGATAGACTTCTTGTTGTAATTCATATTTTTCCTCCCAATCACAGAGACATTAGTCTCTCATTTTTCCATGATCCTGAAGCCCGGGGAAATCCAGCTGCCGCAAGGCTTCATATACGGCAACGGCAACACTGTTGCTTAAGTTCAGACTTCTGGCCTGCTCACGCATGGGCAGCCGAATACAGCTATCCCGGTGGGCTTCCAAAAAATCTTCTGGCAGACCCTTGGTCTCCTTGCCGAAGAACAGGTAGCACCCGTCTTCGAAATTGGCATCACAGTAGCTGCGGGGGGCTTTGGTGGAAAGACACCACATCTGGCGCACATCGTTCTTAGAGAAGAAGTCGTCCAGATTTTCGTAGTCCCGTACATCCACAAGATGCCAGTAATCAAGACCGGCCCGCTTGACCGCCTTGTCGGAAATGTCAAATCCCAGCGGGCGGATCAGATGCAGCCGGGCGCCGGTGGCGGCGCAGGTCCGGGCAATGTTGCCGCAATTTTGCGGGATCTCCGGCTCTACTAAAACGATGTTGAGCATGGCGTACCCCCCAAAAAATGTTGACCGTTCTATTGTATTCAAAAACAGACGTAAAATCAATATAAAAAACAAGAAAAATCCAAGTTTTTTCAAGTATTTTTATAAAAATTTAGAAGATTAAAGCAAATGCTGCAGAATATCGCCCCGTTCATAATCAAACGTCCTGCCCGTTATTGACTTTTCTTTGTATTTATGAGAGAATAAATCGATAAATCATAAAATAAGGGGATATGTATATGTTCCAATCCAGAACCCATACCTGTGGCGAGCTGCGGCTTTCCGATGCAGGCAAACAAGTAACCTTGGCCGGCTGGCTGGAAAACGTCCGTGAAGTGGGCGCAAACTTTGCGTTTTTAGTGCTGCGTGACTACTACGGCACCACCCAGGTCGTGGTGGAGACCGAGGACATGATGAAAATTATCAAGTCCATCAATAAGGAGACCACCATCCAGGTCACAGGCACGGTGCGGGAGCGTGAGAGCAAGAACACCAAACTGCCCACCGGCGAGATCGAAATCGTGCCTTCCGAGATTAACATCCTGGGTAAGTGCCGTCATAACCAGCTGCCCTTTGAGATCAATAAATCTAAGGACGCAGACGAGAACACCCGCCTGAAGTACCGCTACCTTGACCTGCGTAACCCCGCAGTTAAGCAGAACATTATCCTGCGCTGCCAGGTAGTGGCTGCCATCCGCGCCGCTATGACGGAAAAGGGCTTTTTGGAGATCACCACACCCATCCTCACCGCATCCTCTCCCGAGGGCGCCCGTGACTACCTGGTGCCTGCCCGTAACCACCCCGGAAAATTCTACGCTCTGCCCCAGGCTCCCCAGCAGTTCAAGCAGCTGCTGATGACCTCCGGCTTTGACCGTTACTTCCAGATCGCACCCTGCTTCCGTGATGAGGATGCCCGTGCCGACCGCACTCCCGGCGAGTTCTATCAGCTGGATATGGAAATGGCATTTGCATCCCAGAACGACGTGCTGACCACCTTGGAAGAGGTGCTGCAGCCCCTGTATGTGAAGTTCGGCCAGTATGACCGTGTTTCTTCCTACCCCTTCCGCCGCATTGGCTTCAACGAGGCCATGGAGCGCTACGGCTCCGACAAGCCCGACCTGCGTGTGGATCTGGAAATTTCCGATATCACCGACACTGTGCAGGGCTGCGGCTTCGGCCCCTTCGAAGGCGCCACTGTCAAGGCTGTTGCCGTTGATAACTTCAACGAAGCAAGAAAGTGGATCGACAAGCTGCTGAAGGATGTTGAAGTCCAGACCGGCAACAAGGTCTGCTGGGTCAAGGTCGACGAAAACGGCGAACTGACCGGCGGCATTT
>JAZRLE010000066.1:0-4731 GCA_045646665.1 Faecousia sp.
CACCACATTGATCTCAGCATGAGTGTCATAGCCCCAGTTCTTTTCCATGAACCGTTCCGAGGATACCAGATTCCGGGGATTGGACATGAGAATCTCCATCATCTGAAACTCCTTGTTGGCAAGCCGGAAGCTGCCGCAGGGAGAAGACAGGGAAAAGGTAGCCCGGTCCAGAGAGATATTGCCGAAATGCAGTTTGGAATCCATGGGCTGCTGTCCTCTGGTCAGCACCCGGATCCTGGCCAGCAGTTCCTTGGTGTCAAAAGGCTTCGTCATATAGTCATTGGCACCGCTGTCCAATCCAAGAACTTTATCATCAATCTCGGATTTTGCTGTCAGCATAATGACAGGAATGACTTTTCCTCGCTCCCGAAGTTTTTGTACAACCGTGATTCCGTCCATTTTCGGCATCATCACATCCAATATGGCAAGATCATAGTCTCCGTTTTCCAGAAACTGCAGCGCATCCAATCCATTGCGAACAGCTTCTGCGCTGTAATTGTTTTTTTCCAAAATCCTGACCACGGCCCGGGCCAGAGGTACTTCATCTTCTGCAAGAAGGATTCGCATAGGAACACCTCGCTAATATCTGATTCTGCAAATATTATAAAGGCAGTACTTTAATTAAGGTTAAAGAAACATGAAGAAATTAAGAATTTATATGGAATCACATACCCCAATTCCCTTGCTTGTGAATCGTCAAGGGAATTTTTTGTAAATAGTGCAAATCCTTAAGTCCAGTTAAAGTACATGTTCTACAATGTGGCAAGAGAAATATAGGAAAAATTTTTTCCAATCTTCTTCCGAGAAAATGAAAGGAGCAATTATGTTCAAGAAGAAACAGGAAAATCAGCCGACGAAAGTGGCTGCCAATGGTATGACGGAACTGAGTTCCAAAGATGAAGCGTTATTTGAGGCATTGAACAGGAACAAGAAAGCAAAAAAACGGAAGCTGATCCGCACCATCGTAATCGTTGTGGTGATTCTGGCTTTGGTACTGATTGCAGGTGTCAGCATTTTGCAGAGAAAAGTTCGGCAGCAGTTCGCATCCTCAGATGAAGAGGTGCTCAGTGCAGGGGCAGAGCGTGGAACCATCAGCACAGTCGTTTCCGGTTCCGGTATGCTGCTGAATGTGGATACCGAGGTGGTCTCTGTTCCCACTGGAGTTGAGGTTACAGAAATTTTGGTTGAATTTGGAGACAGCGTGGAAAAAGGTGATCTGCTGGCTGTAGCGGACATGGCTACAGTCCGAACCGCCATGTCCGAACTTCAGGATGAAATCGAAGATCTGGACGATCAGATTTCGGATGCAGAAGGAGATACAGTCAGCAGCTATGTCAGTGCAGGTGTCAAAGGGCGTGTGAAGATCATCTACGGTGAAGCCGGTATGCTCGTGGAGGATGCCATGGTAGACCATGGCGGACTGGCAGTTCTGTCTCTGGATGGTTACATGGCAGTGGATATTGAAACAGAAACATTGCGTGAGGGCGACAGCGTGACCGTGGTTCTATCGGATGGAGAAGAAATTGCAGGTACTGTTGAAAAGACCGTGGGATCGACTGCCACGATTCTGGTAACGGATAACGGCCCTGAATATGATGAAGAAGTAATAGTTAAGACCGAATCTGGTGCACAGCTTGGCAATGGAAAGCTGTACATTCACAATACATTGATGGTAACGGGGTATGCTGGTAAGATCAGTACGGTCAATGCCAGTCTGAACCAGCTGGTATATTCTACATCTCCACTCTTTACTCTGACAGACACCTCTTCCAGAGCAAGTTATGATGCCCTTCTGAGAAACCGTAGCGAAAAAGAAGAAGTTCTTCTGGAACTGCTTTTGATCCAGCGGTATGGCGGTTTGACTGCGCCTATTTCTGGCAGTGTATATTCTGTTGCGGATCTGGATGTGGAGGAAGAGGCTGCCGAAACTGAGGCAGCCACCACGGATATTGTGACGCTTTCTCCGGATATCAGCATGTCTGTCACCATCAGCGTGGACGAGTCAGATATTCTGTCTCTGGCTCTGGGTCAGACCGCAGAAGTAACAGTAAGCTCCATTGGTGACGAAACCCTGTCCGGTATTGTTACGGAGATTGACAAAACGGATGCCAGCGGTGCATACACTGCCGTGGTCACGCTTGACAAGGTGGAAGGTATGCTGTCCGGTATGACCGCCAGTGTAGATGTGCGGATCGAGGGTGTGGACGATGCCATCCTGATTCCCGTGGATGCACTGCATCAGACCAGCTCCGGCTATTATGTATATACTTCCTATGATGAGGAATCCCAGGAATATGGTGGAAGAGTGGATGTGGTTCCTGGACTCAGCAACAGTAGCTTCGTGGAGATAAAATCCGGCTTGAATGAGGGCGATGTGGTGTACTACACAGAAGACGATCCCTTCGCCAATATGTTCAGAGGCATGGGCTTCGGTAATAGGCCCGGCGGCATGCCGAATATGGGCGGTAATTCCGGTGGTATGCCCAATTTCGGTGGGAACGGCAGCGGAAACAGACCCAGTGGTATGCCCTCCGGTGGAGGCATGCCGAACTTTGGCGGCTCCGGCGGGGGTATGCCCTCCGGCATGCCCGGTGGCCGTGGGTAAGAGGTATTTGTTATGATCGATATCAAAGACCTTTGCAAGTATTATCTTGTGGGCGATGAAAGGGTTCGGGCATTGGACCATGCAACATTGCATGTCTACCCGGGAGAGTTCGTTAGTATCATCGGCCCCTCCGGCAGCGGTAAATCTACCCTGATGAATATTATCGGCTGCCTGGATGTTGCAGATGCAGGCAGTTATCATCTGGACGATCTTCCAATTGAAGCGTATTCTGAGAATCAGTTGGCGAAGATCCGCAATGAAAAGATCGGCTTTGTGTTCCAGCAGTTCAACCTGATTCCCAAGCTGTCTGCAGAGGAAAATGTGGAGCTTCCTCTGATTTATCAGAAAATGCCAAAAGCGCAGCGAACAGAGCGGGTCAGGACAGCACTGGAACGGGTTGGTCTGACCCAAAGAGCCAAGCATCTGCCCACAGAGCTTTCCGGCGGTCAGCAGCAACGTGTGGCCATTGCCCGTGCCATCGTCACCAATCCAAAACTGATCCTGGCAGACGAACCCACCGGCGCTTTGGACTCCAAAACCAGTCAGGAGATCATTGATATTTTCCACGAACTGCACCGGCAGGGAAATACCATCGTTTTGATCACCCATGACAATGATGTTGCAAAACAGGCATCCAGATCAATCCATATTCTGGATGGCCGGATTACGGAGGTGACACTGTAATGTTATCTTTCAGAATGGCACTTCGCTCTATCAGCTCCAATAAATTGCGTGCTGTGTTGACTATGCTGGGTATTATCATCGGTGTTATGGCTCTGGTGGTTCTAGTAAGCCTTGTCAGCGGTGCTACCACTTCCGTTACAGACACGATTTCCAGTCTTGGCAGCAATCTGCTGACGGTTACCATTGAAGATGATAAAGGTCAGCCCATCACCCTACAAACACTGGAAGATTGGGCGGAAACGGAAGCAGCTTTTGGTCTGCTGGCCCCCTATGCCAGCGATTCTCTGACCGGCAGCGCAAAAGGAGAAAGCAGCACCTTTACGGTCTATGGCACCACGCCGGATTATTATGAGATTCAGGGTCTGCAGCTGGCCATGGGTCGGTTTCTGAAGCAGTCTGATATGGAAAATCAAACCTATGCCTGTGTCATTAACGAAACTGCGGCAGAAGAATTGATTGGTTATGTGGACTGCGTGGGACAGGCGATCTCTCTGAACGGTGTGAAATATACCATTGTGGGTGTTCTGCAGGATGATGAAGACAACCTTACCAGTGTGTTCTCTTCCGGCAGTCTGGTAGCCTATGTTTCCTATGGCTCCTTGATGCGGCTGTCCACTACTGTGGTATCCGATATTACAAACTTCTATGTAAGCGCATCTGAGGGCGGAACCGTAGAAACAGCAGAAATGGCCATGACGCAACTGCTGATGGAACGGTTTGAACAGGACGAGGATGCCTTCGATGTTTCCAGTCAGGATGCTCTGGAGGACACTATGAGTTCTATCACTTCTATGCTGACGGTAATGCTTGGTGGCATTGCGGCCATCTCTCTGGTGGTTGGTGGCATTGGCATTATGAACATTATGATGGTCACAGTGACAGAGCGTACCCGTGAGATCGGTATCCGCAAGGCCATTGGTGCCAGCCGTGGTACGATTCTGACACAGTTCTTGATGGAAGCCGTGGTACTTTGCATGATGGGCTGCTGCTTGGGAATTTTCCTGAGCTGGGCAATTCTGCAGATCGTCAATACTGTTGTTGTCAGTCTGGATATGCGGTTTACTCTGAATGTATCGGTGGTTATGATCGCGGTAGCATTCTGCTTCCTGATCGGCATTGTATTTGGTCTTTATCCTGCAAATAAGGCTGCAAAAATGAAGCCCATCGATGCCCTGCACTATGGAGGATAAGCAAATGGATAATAACGAAACGAAAATAAAGTCCGAGCAGAGGAAACAGCGGCGAAAAATACTTACCTGGGGTGGTGCTGCATTGCTGGTGCTTATACTGGCGGTCATGCCCATGCTGGCAGCGAACAAAGATGCCGCCCAGGAGCAGCAGGCAAGTATTTTGTCCGGCACAGTGGAATATGGCAGCATTGACACACAGATCATAGGCGGTGGTCAGCTGGCAAGTGAAGCAGCTATCAAGCTGAAGATTCC
>JAZRLE010000067.1:0-35524 GCA_045646665.1 Faecousia sp.
GGTGGAGATCCACCACGATCGGGTATTCTACCTGACCAAGACCGAGGCCGCCAAGCCTGCCCGGCAGCAGAAAGCCTGCTACACCGGCCTGCCCAACGGCAATATACTGGATCTGGCCGAGCGGCTGGACACCCCCGACACAGAAGTCAATGTAAAGATTGTGGAAGACAATTCCACCATTATGATGGTGCTGTCCTACCTGGTTATGATCGGCGGTCTGTTCTTCTTTATGAACTTCCTCTCCAAGAAGATGGGCGGCGGCGTGATGGGCGGCATGGGCGCCAGCAAGGCTAAGGTCTATATGGAAAAGCAGACCGGCATTACCTTTGCCGATGTTGCCGGTCAGGACGAGGCAAAGGAATCCCTGCAGGAGATCATCGACTTTCTCCACAACCCCGGTAAATACACCGAAATCGGCGCCAAGTTGCCCAAAGGCGCTCTGCTGGTGGGCTCTCCCGGTACCGGTAAGACCCTGCTTGCCAAGGCTGTGGCAGGCGAGGCCAATGTCCCCTTCTTCTCCATCTCCGGTTCCGATTTTGAAGAGATGTTTGTCGGTGTGGGCGCCAGCCGGGTGCGGGATCTGTTCCAGCAGGCATCCAAGGTTGCCCCCTGTATTATTTTCATTGACGAGATCGATGCTGTGGGTCACAAGCGTAACGACCGGGTAGGCTATAACGATCAGACTCTCAACTCTCTGCTGGGCGAAATCGACGGCTTTGACTCCTCCAAGGGTATTGTCATTCTTGCCGCCACCAACCGTCCGGAAATTTTGGACAAGGCCCTGCTGCGGGCAGGTCGTTTTGACCGGCAGATCGTGGTGGACAAGCCCAATCTGCAGGGCAGACTGGACAGCTTGAAGGTGCACACCCGGAAGATCAAGCTGGCAGAGGATGTGGACCTGCGGAAGATCGCACAAGCAACTGCCGGTGCAGTGGGCGCCGACCTTGCAAACCTTGTCAACGAAGCCGCTCTGCGGGCGGTACGACAGGGGCGTAAGGCTGTCAACCAAGAGGATCTGCTGGTTTCCTTTGAAACCGTCATTGCCGGCACCGAGAAGAAAAACACCGTGCTCACCGACACAGAAAAGCGCCTGGTCGCCTATCACGAGGTGGGTCATGCGCTGGTCTCCGCTATCAAAAAAGAGGACACCCCCGTCACCAAAATTACCATCGTCCCCCATACCGAAGGCGCGCTGGGCTATACCCTTTACCTGCCGGAAGAGGAGAAATTCCTGTCCACCAAGGATGAGATGCTCACTAAGATCTGCTCCCTGCTGGGCGGTCGCGCCGCAGAACAGGTAGTATTCGGCACTATGACCACCGGCGCCGCCAACGATTTGCAGATGGCAACCTCTATGGCAAAGCATATGGTGGCACTGTACGGTATGAGCGAGGAGCTGGGACTGATGGCACCGGCTGTGGTGCACAACCGGTATTTGGAAGGCAACGCCCAGATGGATTGCTCCGAGCAGACTGCTGCCAAGGTAGATGCAGCTGTCCAAAAGCTGCTGAATACCTGCTATACAGAGACAAAAGAACTGCTGGCATCCCACCGCACCCTGCTGGATGAGATCTCCCTGTACCTGTTGGAGAAGGAGACCATCACCGGCGAAGAACTGATGGCATTTGTAAACAAAGAAAACACCGACCTTGCCGATGCCGAGGACTTTGTTCCGGAGGAATAATCACCAACACACAACGCGCCTGCTGAAAAGCAGGCGCGTTTTTTGTATGGTTTGCACAAACCTCAAAAAATACAAAAATACCTGTTGACTTTTCGTCCCAGATGTGCCAATATATTGTGTAGATACGCTCCACAAACACAATATGTTGTGTTTAGTGGATTTTAGAGAGAAAGGAAAGACAGACTATGATTCACAGTATTATCAAGCGCGACGGCCGCGTGGTTCTGTACGATCAGAATAAGATTGCAGCCGCAATCCTGAAGGCACTGGAGGCTTCCGGTGACGGCAATGCCGCCGATGCTGCCCGCGTTGCCAACGATGTCCAGCTGGAGCTGGAAGGCAAATTTACCGATCAGGCACCCAACATTGAATCCGTACAGGATGCCGTGGAACGGCAGCTGATGAATCACGGTTTCAATGCCGCTGCCAAGGCATACATCCTCTACCGCGCCAACCGCACCCGTGCAAGAGAAGCCAACACCAAGCTGATGAAGACCATCGATGAGATCACCAACATCGATGCCCGTATCAGCGATATGAAGCGGGACAACGCCAACATCGACGGCAACACCGCTATGGGTTCTATGCTGCAGATCGGCGCCGCCGGCGCAAAGGCATACAACGAGATGTATCTGCTGTGCCCCGAGCATGCTAAGGCATACCGGGAAGGCGACATTCACATCCACGACTTTGACTTCTACTCCCTCACCACCACCTGCTGTCAGACCGATATCATCAAGCTGTTCAAGGATGGCTTCTCCACCGGTCACGGCTACCTGCGGGAGCCCCAGAGCATTCAGAGCTATGCAGCGCTGGCAGCTATCGCAATCCAGTCCAACCAGAACGACCAGCACGGCGGTCAGTCTATCCCCAACTTCGACTACGGTATGGGCGAAGGCGTTGCCAAAACCTACCGCAAGGCATTTGCCCGCCGCCTGCGGGACGGTGTAGAAGATCTGCTGGATATGGAGGATGCCGAATACACCGTTAATGCGGTCATCGCTGATGCTGAAAAGGCAACCGGCGAGGTGGCAAAGCTCCAGAGCAGCGCCGCTTATATTGCCGCTGTTGTGGAAGGTCTGACCAAGGCCTTCAAGATGGACAATGCCGCTGCTGAAAAGCTTGTTAAGCGTGCTGCCGAGCGCGCCTACAAAAAGACCGACCGGGACACCAAGCAGGCCATGGAGGGCTTCGTCCACAATCTGAACACCATGCACTCCCGCGCCGGTGCTCAGACTCCCTTCTCCTCCATCAACTACGGTACCGACACCTCCCCCGAGGGTCGTATGGTCATCAAGAACATCCTGCTTGCCCTGAACGACGGTATGGGTCACGGTGAGACCTGCATCTTCCCCATCCATATCTTCAAGGTCAAGGAAGGCATCAACTACAACGAAAACGATCCCAACTACGATCTGTTCCGTCTGAGTATGCAGGTCAGCGCCAAGCGCCTGTTCCCCAACTACACCTTCCTGGATGCGCCTTTCAACCTGCAGTACTATGTACCCGGTCGTCCGGAGACAGAAGTTGCCACCATGGGCTGCCGTACCCGTGTTATGGGTAACGTCTACGATCCCACCCGTGAGATCTCTTACTCCCGCGGCAACCTGTCCTTCACCTCCATCAATCTGCCCCGTATCGCCATCGAGAGCAAGGGCGATGAGAAGGTATTCTACGAAAAGCTGCAGGAAATGCTGGAACTGGTTGCCCAGCAGCTATTAGACCGCTTTGAGATTCAGGCAAGCAAGCACATCTATAACTACCCGTTCCTGATGGGTCAGGGCGTTTGGCTGGACTCCGACAAGCTGTCTGTCAATGATGACCTGCGCGAGGTACTGAAGCACGGCACCCTGTCCATCGGCTTCATCGGTCTTGCCGAGACCTTGACCGCCCTCTACGGTCAGCATCACGGTCAGAGCGAGGAAATGCAGGAAAAGGGCAAGGCGATCCTGGGCTTCATGCGCAAGTTCTGCGACGACAAGTCTCAGCAGCTGAAGATGAACTTCTCCCTGCTGGGTACCCCCGCAGAAGGTCTGTCCGGTCGGTTCATCCGTATGGACCAGAAGCGCTACGGCAAAATCCCCGGCATCACCGGTCGGGAATACTACACCAACTCCTTCCATGTCCCTGTATGGTTCCCCATCTCCGCTTACGATAAGATCCGGCTGGAGGCTCCCTATCACGCCCTGTGTAATGCCGGTCACATCAGCTATGTGGAGTTGGACGGCGACACCGCCCAGAATGTGGAAGCCTTCGAGACCATCGTCCGCTGCATGCACGACTTCGGCATCGGCTACGGCTCCATCAACCACCCCGTTGACCGTGACCCGGTGTGCGGCTATGTGGGCATCATCGGCGATGTATGTCCCCGCTGCGGTCGTCGCGAGGGCGAGGAAATCCCCTTCGAGCGCATCGAAGAACTGAAGAGAAAGTATCCGAAAATGCCTGCTTTCCAAGGCATTGAATAAGTCACAAAGGAGGACTTTACTATGACTATTAAGAGCACCAATGAGAAAATGGGTCAGGGTGTCGGCTTTGAGCGCATCCGTCGTATCACCGGCTATCTGGTAGGCACTATGGACAAGTGGAATGACGCCAAGCGCGCTGAGGAGCGGGATCGCGTCAAGCACAGTTTGACAAAGAATGCTTAACCTAAGCGGAATTCAACCCGACAGTATTGTGGACGGTCCCGGCATCAGAACCACCTTCTTCTGCCAGGGCTGCCCCCACCACTGTGAAGGTTGCCACAACCCGGAAACCTGGCCCTTTGAAGGCGGCACACCTATGGACACCGACGCGCTGGTGCAAATCGTCGTGTCCAACCCGCTGTGCCGGGGAGTCACCTTCTCCGGCGGCGAGCCGTTCGCCCAGGCGGAAGGCTACCTGGAGCTTGCCAAAGCGCTGAAAGAAAAAGGATACGAGGTCGCCTCTTATTCCGGCTATACCTTTGAGCAGCTTGTAAGCGGCACGAAAGCCCAGCGTGAGCTTTTGGAAACCATCGATATTCTTATCGACGGTCCCTTTATTCAGGCTGAGAAAAGCCTGGAGGTGCCTTTCCGGGGAAGCAAAAACCAGAGGATCTTAGATGTGCCAAAAAGTTTGCAATCCGGCACTGCCGTACCGGTCACATCCAAGCGCTGGTTGGGAGAATATTAAGAAAATGTGCGTACCAAACGGTACGCACATTTTTAATACAATGCAATCATTTTCAATTAAAAATCTCCCGGGAAAGGACTCCCGGGAGATTGGGTTTTAGCGGACGTATTCGATGACCACCCGGCGGTTAGGCTCGGTGCCAACAGAATAGGTGGTGATGCGGTCAGTATCCTGCAGAGTTGCGTGGATCACATGGCGCTCATAGGCATTCATAGGCTCCAGAGTGGTACGGCGGTGTGCCTTCAGCACCTGCTGTGCCTTCTTTTGTGCGTAACGGCGGAGAGAATCCTCACGCTTCTGCCGGTAGCACTCGGCATCCACATTGATGCGGATGTGACCGTCAATGCCACGGTTAATGGTGTAGTTGGCAAGATGCTGCAGCGCATCCAGGGTATCGCCCCGGCGACCGATGAGATAACCCAGGTCTTCGCCGGTCAGCTCCACCATATAGGTGTTCTCGTCTTCTGCCCAAGCATGGGGTACGGCTTTCGAACCCATATGCTCCAAAAGACCCTTCAGGAACACCTCGATCTTCTCCTCGGTAGAACCGGGGGCGGCAGGAGCATATTCCTTCGGCTCTGCCTTGGGAGTTTCTGCCTTGGGTGCCTTCGGCTTGCGCTCCTTGGGGGCTTCTGTCTTGGGTGCTTCTGCCTTAGGGGCGGGCTTGGGAGCCTCTGCCTTGGGCTCTTCCTTCTTAGGCTCTGCTACCGGCTTTGCCTTGGGCTTGGAACGGGAAGCAGAGGACAGCGCCACCTTGGGGGCGGGATCCGGTGCCTCATAGGTCACTTCCACCTTTGCGGGGGTAGCGCCGATGCCAAGGAAACCGGACTTTGCCTGTGCCAGAACCTGAACAGAAACCTGATCTCTGTCCAGACCCAGCTGGGTAAGGGCATTTTCGATGGCTTCATCGATGGTTTTGCCCATAGTAACGATGGTCTTTTCCATTCTTATTCCTCCGTATTTTGGGAAGCATACCGGTTGGGGTCATAGTTCCGACCCTTGCAGTAGGGACGGCTGGGGATGCCGGACATCACGCTGGGTGCAGTGTCCTCTTCCTCCTCCGCAAGACCCTTTTTTGCGGCATACTCTCTGGCAGCGGCAGCTTTTGCGGCCTCCTGCTCTCTTTGCTGCTGTTGCTGCAGCTTCTTTTTGCTGGTATTGGTGGTGATGCCGTCGGGGTTGGCAGCGCGGCGCTCTGCTCTCAGGCGCTCCTTCTCAGCTTCGATGGCTTCTTCTTCCAAAGCCTTCTGCAGACGCACTGCATCCTCGGCATCGTAGATTTTCCGATATTTTTGGGTCAGATATACATCCAGAGCGGTGGACACCAAACCTTGGATCAGCCAGTACAGGCTCAAAGAACCGGGAACGGTAAAGCCGATCCACAAAGACATCAGCGGGAACATATAGAGCATCATCTTGTTGCTCTGATTTGCCTGAGAATTCTTGGCGGTCTCCTTATCCTGCAGACCCTTTTCGTCGGTGACCAGAGAATTGTTCATTCTCTGAGAGATGAGCATACTCAGCACCTGTCCGCCGGCAGACAGCACAGGCAGCAGGAATGCACCGATGGTTGCCCAGTTCCAAACTTCCCACTTAAACACATTGAAGGTGGGAACAGCGCCTAAATTGATGCGCAGGAAATCGAAGTTCAGACCTTTCAGCGTGTCGGGATTGGTGACGATGCCTTCCAGCTCTGCTGCAAATTGAGGAATCAGCGGTGCAGCGATCAGCTGATCGTAATACTCATTGCCGCCAAAAGCCTCAGGCATAGCGGTCTTGATGGTTTCCACGATCTTTGCCGCCACATCGGCACTCTCGTGGAGCATATAGGTGATCGGCTGCCGGACAACGGTGTACAGCGGCAGCAGGATCAGCAGAGGGACAAAGCTCCACAGGCATCCGCCGCCCATGGAAACACCCTCTTCTTTATACAGCGCTTGGGTTGCTTCGTTGAGTTTTTGCTGGTCTCCGGCATACTTCTTCTGCAGCGCCTGCAGACGGGGAGTCAACCGGGACATTTTCATAGTGCTCTTTTTGCCCTTGGCAGTTGCCGGGAGCAGAATGAGCTTCAGAATGATGGCAAAGATGATCAATGCCACGCCGTAGTTGGCAGTCAGCTGATACAGCCAGGACAGCAGATAGCCGAAAGGAACCTGGATCAGATCAACCAGCTTGAATGCGAGAATCATGGATACTCCTCCTTAGGGTACGGGGTCATAGGGATCGCCCTTATAAAAGGGGTGACAGCGCAAGAAACGGCGCAATGCCAGATAACCGCCTTTCACAGCCCCGTATTTTTCGATGGCTTCCAGTGCATAAGCGGAGCAGGTAGGGGTGAATCGACAGCGGGCAGGACAGTAGGGGGATATTTTTCGCTGATAGAAGCGGATAAGTGCAAGAAAAAAGCCTTTCATTCGGGTTTTAACACCCCGGCTTTTTTGGCAAGGGACAGGTAGGCATGGGTAAGTTTACGGAAGTCGGCATCTACGCAACGGCTTCGGGCGACCACAACGATGTCCCATCCGGGAGCAAACCGCTCCTCATTGAGCCGGTAGATCTCCCTTAAACGGCGGCGCACACGGTTGCGAACCACCGCATGTCCCAGCTTTTTGCTGGCGGTAATGCCCACACGGTTGCCATCCGAGCGGTTGGCTCTGGCATACAGCACCAGATAACCATTGGCATGACCGGAGGTGGCATACAGCCGCCGAAAAATATGATTCAGCTTCAGCGAACAGGAAAATTTCATACGGTTTCCCCCTCAGGAAATCCTAAAAACAGATGCTCATAACCCATTTGGGGATAGATTGCCACACCAGTGACACGAAAGTTTAGGCAGGATTGAAAAAATAGATTATCCATGATTTGGCCAGAGATTTTTCTGCAAGGCAAGCAGCAGACCCGAAGGAATACTTTGTGTATTTCGAGGGGCTGGTGTGCAGCATTGCGGGAAAACATCCGCCAAAGGAGGATAAGATATTTTTGAAAGCCTGCCAAAGAAAAAGGGAGCGGGGCGAATAGCCATTCGCCCCGCGCAGACTCCCATTTAGCTATGAGCGGTGGCCTGCTGTGATCCAGCTACCGGATCACACTCAAGCAGACAGAACCTTACGGCCTTTGGCACGGCGGCGAGCAAGAACCTTGCGGCCGTTGGAAGTAGCCATTCTCTGCCGGAAACCATGCACCTTGGAACGATGACGACGGCTGGGCTGATAGGTACGCTTCATGGATAGACACCTCCTTAAAATCACATATGCTCGACAGCCTTTCGGCTGCAGCGGAACAAAATCACTGACCATACATGGTCACGCTAACATAGTATAACCGATAAATCCATCGAGGTCAACAACTTTTTTCATAACTTTGCCAATTTGGGGTATTTACAGGACAAAATTGTCTGCTTTAAAGCTGTGGGGCAGCAGCGATGCGAGGGTATGGGCTTGGATTTTTCCCTTTCCATCGGTCAAATAGATGATAAAATCATCATCGCAGAACTCCCGCAGCACCTGCCGGCACACACCGCAGGGCGGAAACACATCCGTCACATTGCCATCTGCACCGCCGCACACGGCAATGGCGGTAAAATCCCGGTGTCCGTCATAGACCGCCTTAAAAACAGCGGTACGCTCTGCGCAGTTGGTGGGACCGTAGGCAGCATTTTCAATATTGCACCCTTGGTAGACCGTACCATCGGCGCACAAAAGCGCCGCGCCCACCTTGCATTTGGAATAAGGAGCATAGGCATGTTCCATCGCCGCATAGGCAAGTGCCATCAATTGTTCCGGTGTCATGGTCATTCCGCCTTTCGTAATACAGTGACATCATTATATAAGAAAAGGGCGTGTTTTGCAACACGCCCTTTGGGGATTTATTTTGCGATCGCTCTTTGGAGCAGCTTGACGGTCTCCACCACAGGAATCACCAAAATCGCCAGTGCAATCGCAATGCCGTACTCTGCAATACCGATGGTAGTAAAGCCGAAAGCATTGGCAATGAACGGCACTTCGATGACCAAAGTAGTCAGCAAGAGGCTGCCCAGCATCGCCGCCCACAGGATCTTGTTGTGGGTCTTCAAGCTGAAGATGGACTTGCGCTGAGAGCGCAGGTTGAAGGAGTGGAAAATTTCACACATACTCATCGCCAAAAACGCCATGGTCATACCGTGTCCGGACTCGCCCACATCCCGCAGCCGGTCGAACCAACCGGCGCCGAACTCGATGGATGCGCCGATGAGATAAGCAACAATGGTGATGATGGTAACCAAAACGCCCTGATAAATCACATCAAAGCCCAGTCCGCCGGCAAAAATGCCATCCTTGGAATCACGGGGAGGACGGTTCATAGTGTCAGGCTCTGCCTCCTCCATACCCAGCGCCAGTGCCGGGAAGCAGTCGGTGACAAGGTTGATAAACAGCAGATGCACAGGATTCAGCAGCACAAAGCCCATCAGTGTCGCGCCGAACACACCCAGCACCTCACTCATATTGGAGGCAAGAAGGAACTGAATCGCCTTGCGGATATTGTCATAGATCCGGCGACCCTCACCCACTGCGGAGACGATGGTGGCAAAGTTATCATCTGCCAGCACCATATCGGCAACATTCTTGGTCACATCGGTACCGGTGATGCCCATGCCAACGCCGATATCGGCAGACTTGATGGAGGGGGCATCGTTGACACCGTCGCCGGTCATAGCAGTGATGGCACCGTTTGCTTTCCACGCGGAGACGATGCGGGTCTTGTGTTCCGGCTGCACACGGGCATACACGCCGTACTTTTTCACGAACTCGCAGATATCATCGTCAGAGATTGCATCCAGTTCCGCGCCGGTGATGGCCTCGGAAGCATCGGTGATGATGCCCAGTTCTTTGGCGATGGCAACCGCGGTATCCTTATGGTCACCGGTGATCATCACGGGACGGATACCGGCTGCGCGGCACTCTTCGATTGCCGCCTTGACCTCGGGACGCACCGGGTCGATCATACCGGTCAGACCCACAAAGCACAGGTCTTTCTCCAAAAATTCGGGGGTATTATCCGCAGGTTTGGTCTCCCAATCCCGCTTGGCAGCCGCCAGCACCCGCAGTGCCTTATCCGCCATTGCCTTGTTGGCAGCCATGATCTCGGCGCGTTTTTCTTCGGTCATGGGCTTGACTTCGCCGTTTTCCAAATAGGATGTGCAGCGGGCAAGAACCACATCGGGACCACCCTTGGTATATTGGACAAATTTACCGTTCACCCCATGGACGGTGGACATCATCTTCCGTCCGGAATCAAAGGGCGCTTCATCCACACGGGGGGTCTTCTCTTCCAGCTGCGCCTTGTGCAGACCTACGGAATAGGCAAAGTTCACCAGTGCACACTCGGTGGGCTCGCCCTCAGCCTGATTGCTTTCATTTAGGTTTGCGTCGGAGCAAAGAGCCATAGCGGTAGCAACCAGTTCCGTTTCGCCGATATGCTCCACCACTGTCATCTTATTCTGCGTCAGCGTGCCGGTCTTGTCGGAGCAGATGACCTGGGTGCAACCCAAAGTTTCCACAGCAGTGAGCCGACGAATAACTGCATTGCGCTTGCTCATTTTGGTAACACCAATGGACAGCACCACGGTGACAACCGTCGCAAGGCCCTCAGGGATCGCTGCAACCGCCAAAGAAACTGCGACCATAAAGGTCTCCAGAATGGCGCTCAGATGGAAGTCGCCTGCCATCAGCAGGTTAAACGCAAAAATAAACACACAGATGCCCAGCACCAGGAAAGACAAGGTCTTGCCCAGGCTGTCCAGCTTTTTCTGCAGGGGTGTCTCCTCATCCTGGGCAGCTGCCAGCGCGCCGGCGATCTTGCCCATCTCGGTGTCCATACCGGTCTCGGTGATGACCGCCTTGCCACGACCGTAAACCACGGTAGAGCCCATATAGCACATATTCTTCCGGTCACCCAGAGGAATGTCCTCGCTCTCGCCTTTCAGGTTCAAAGCATCGATCAGTTTATTCACCGGCACAGATTCGCCGGTCAGCGCCGCTTCTTCGATCTTCAAGCTGGCATTTTCAATGATTCTGCCGTCGGCAGGGACCGCGTCACCGGCTTCCAGAACCACGATATCGCCGGGAACCAGCTCATCGGAATGCAGAACCATCTGCTTGCCGTCGCGAATCACCTTACAGGTAGCGGCGGTCATCGTCTGCAGTGCTTCGATGGCCGCTTCAGCCTTACTCTCCTGCACAACACCCAAAATAGCGTTCAGCAGCACCACTGCGATGATAATAATGACCTCTGCCCACTCATTTTCACCGGAGAGCATACCGGTCAGCGCAGATACACCGGCGGCGATCATCAGAATGATCAGCATTGGGTCCTTCAGCTGCGCCAAAAAGCGCTGCAAAAGGGTGGGTTTTGCGCCCTCCTTCAGCTTATTGGGACCATATTTTTGCAGACGCTCCTGCGCCTGCTGGCCGGTTAAGCCGTTTTCATCCACGCCCAGGTTCTTAAGAACCTGTTGGGTAGACAGGGTGTAGGTCTTTTGCATCCAAACAACACTCCTTCATAAAAATCAAAAAGACCCATGCACATGCTTTCGCTGTGCATGAGTCTCATTCTTAAAAGCACTCCGAGCCAAACGGCCGTACTGACGAAATGCTACAGGCAGCCTAAGCTACCCGGAATTACTCCCTCATAGCACTTTTACTATACCAATCCCACTATCAAATGTCAAGGGATAATCTATTTTTTACATAATTATGATGATTATTCCTGCCACTGGGACTATCTTTTTTCTATTTTATGATGTATAATGGTGGCAATCATCTGTGAAAAGAGGCACGCTATGAAAAAGCTGATGTATTTGGAGCTGTGTGTAATGGTCGTAGTGTTGATCGTCGCCATAGCAGTCGGTTCCTACTTAACAAGCCCCGCATTCTCTCCAGACAGTTTTTATGCCGGTAACTATACCCCCAACAGCACCGAAAATAACCCCCTCGAGGCTACGGTTTCCTGGAAAACCTTCCCCGATGACCGGCAAATTCTTGCTCAGCAATACTTTGTCTACGATTGCAGCGCGAACAAATTCCTAACCATTTCCGGGCAGGAAAACGACCTGGTCTACCCCGCCAGCATTACAAAACTGTTTACCGCCCTCGTGGTAATGCAGTATTTGCAGCCGGACACCGTATATGTCGCTGACGACGTGTTGGATCTGGTGGTGCCCGGTTCCTCTGTTGCCGGTCTCAAAAAGGGCGACGCACTGACCGGAAGACAATTTTTGGAGGCTATGCTCCTGTCCAGCGGCAACGATGCGGCATATGTTCTGGCATGCGAAGCCGGACGGGTCATTGCAAAAGATCCCTATCTGGGCGCTGTTGCTGCCGTGCAGGTCTTTGTGCAAGAAATGAACCGCCACGCCAAGGATGCAGGTATGGAAAACACCAACTTTGTCAACCCCGACGGCATCCACCATCCGGAGCACTATTCCACCTTTAAAGATCTGGCAACCCTGGGTGCACTGTGTATGGAGAATACCACCATTATGCGTACCGTCGCCGTCGCCAAGAGTTCGGTTACCATCCGGGGCGAAAAGCTGGAATGGGAAAACACCAATCTGCTGATCGATTCCAACTCCCCCTACTACTGCCCCTACGCCACCGGTCTAAAGACCGGGCAGACACCCGCTGCCGGCAGTTGCCTGCTGTCCTCCTTCCGCAAGAGCGGAAAGTTCCTGCTGATTGGTGTATTCGGCTGCCCGGAAAACAACGATCGCTTTGATGATACGCTGCAGCTGTTCAACCAGACCGTACTGAACTGATCCAGTTAACAAAACCCGCCCCAATTGCAAGAATTGGGGCGGGTTTTTATTTACTTTACGACCTTTACAAACACCAAAATGGAAAGCACAACACCGATCAACGCATACAGACCGACCACAGAACCGATCAGACTGAAAATAATACCGATCAACGGAATTTTGGCCAGCAGTCCGATTACCAGACCGCAAACCACATCGATCACCACATATACGATCAGGGAAACGATAAATTTGCTCAGCTCGGTTGCGTTAAATGCGTGGGGGAAGAATTTCTTTAATGCATCCATATTAAAATCTCCTTTCTATCTCTTTGCCATATCTTACGGCTGGATTCATCTTTACCATATCACACCTTTTCAGCTTTTGCAAGATACTTCCAAGGCGGTTACTGACTGTTTTTTACTTTCCTTTCGTATCCCCACAGCAGGATTCCGAAACACACAAGGCCCAACGCCAGTGCCAAATTGAGAGGGGCCACACCGCTGTTTTCACTCAGCAGAACGCCCGAGAAGATCACACCGAATACCGGGGTCATAAAGCTGTAAATAGACACTTCCGATGCAGAATTGTATTTCAACAGGTAAGTCCACAAAGCATATGTAAACGCATAGATAGAAGAAAGACCCAATATCACAGGCAGCATACCCATCAAGTCCAGCTTACCACCGAACAATGCACCCGCCACCAACATCACTGTGCCGCCAAATGCCATCTGATAGCCACTGAGCACCACCGGATCCTCGTCCTTGGCAAACAGCTTGGACATCACAGCGCCGAGGGAATAGCAAACCATCGCCAGCACCACAAGTCCGTCACCAACGGTAATATCCAGCTTGCTTCCGTCCAAATTCATAAGTACGATACCGGAAAAGCTGATGGCGCAGGCAACGAGTTTCTTGGCTGTGAGCTTTTCCAGCTTGAAGATCACGCTGGCAATCAGCGCCACAAAAAACACATCGGTACTTTTCAAGATTGCTCCCTTGACAGAGGTCGTGCCACTGAGTCCAATGTAGGAAATGGCATAATGCAGTACCGTTTGGAACAGCGCCACCAATAAAATACCCTTGATGCTCTTTTGGGTCGGGCGCATCAGGCGCTTGGCGCTCAGGCTGTAAATGCCGATCACCATCAAGCCGGCAACCGCAAACTGGATACCTGCCCACAGAAGCAGGGACGGCACATGGGTGGGGTCGGTGTACTGATAACCCACCTTGACCACCGGTGTGGAAATACCCCACAGGGCGCAGCAAAGCAGCGCTGCCACCGCTGTAAAAATCTTACTGTTTTTCAATTTCCCGAACATAAGGCACCTCATTCAGAAAGTTCTCTCATTATATTTCCTTTGCCGCCCAAAAGCAACCGATTACAGCAAAAAACTCCCTTATGCAAGGGAGTTTTTTGACCGGCTTGCATGATATAACAACCGTTAAAATTCCAGTTCATCCCGGAAGAATCCCCGGGTATCGGCAAATTTGCCGTTTTTGTCCACAATAGACACCCGGACATACTTAGCGCGATCATCGATCTCGAAATCTGCGGAAGTGATCGTCTGACCGATCGCAGCAACCGCTTTCTTGGGAGACTTGCTGCCGGTGAATACCATAATGCGCTCCACCTCGGAGCACTCAATATGGATCTTGTTGCCATCCATGGACACTTCCCGGAAGGCAGGTCCCATAGAAGAGTACATATTGCCCTTTTCCATAGCGTCGATCACCGCACCGTAGGTAAATTCCTCCGGCATAATCATAGCAAAGCCACCAAAGGAATCGAACAGCGGGTCGCCCTCGGGATGACCGTTATGGTTATCGTCGGTGGAGTGGCAGGCAATGCGCTTGCCGGCCAGCAGCATTTTGTCATACAGCTGTCCGTTATATTCCAGACAGTTCAGTAGATAGCTACCGTAGTTGCATATCTCCATGGAGAAAAAGCCTTCATAGGCCAAAATATCCGCCTCCGGCTCCATAGACCAGTAGGGGTGATTGTAGGCCGCAATATAGCCGTTTTCCTTGGCGGTAGCAATCAGATTGTTGATATATTCCACAGTGTACTGCCGGGTCTCCTGGGAACCCACCTTTACCAGCGCATCCTTTTCCTCTTGGGTGATGTACTTGCAATATTTGGGATTGTAACAAACAATGGATTCATTGTCCGGATCCCGGGCAAAGAGGTTGATGTGGATCTCCTGCTCATAGACATCATACTTACAGTTGGGATCCTTGCGGACATAGGTCTCATAGCCGGTAATGGCAATAAATTCGGAATCGGTCAGATCGGTATGCTTCCGGGGAACCTCGTGGTCAGTGATGGAGAGAATGGAATAGCCGTGGGATTTGTACATCTCTTTGAGCTCCTGCGGAGTCTTCTTGCCGTCGGAAAGGACAGTATGGGCATGGAGATTGGCCTTGTATTGCTTTTTATCGGGGTGGATCAAGTAAATCATAACTGCCTCCAGAATTTCATTTTCCTGATTATAGCATATATGCGCACCTTTTGCAAGGATTTTGCATAGGTTTTGCATAGAACCCACCGCCGATCGGGCGCGGGTCTCATATCACAGATATTTTCTTGTGACCCGGAAGCCGCTTTCCCGGAGCGCGCGGCTGTACTCGGCATAGCCGATCATCTGGTGACGGATCAGATCTGCATCGTCACCGCCGGGCATATCCACCGTCAGAACATCATTTGCGCCAAAGTCAACCATACGGTCCACGCGGGCATCGCCGTAGTGTCCGCCCTCGATAACGATATGATGCCGTCCGGAGGAAACCGAAATTTCTATGGGTGCATCGGTATACTTCAAAGACAGGCTTTTTCCGTCCACATACAGCTTACCCATCTCGTTGCCAGAAGCAGGCATGCCACCGTTTACAAAGATCTTTGCAGGACCGCTGCTATAACCGGAACTTTCGGTTTTGACTTCCGGCTCTTCTGCATCGACAATATCCTGCGCAGGTGTATTTTCCGGTTTTTTCTTTCCGCTTTTAATCAGAAATACGATACCCAATACAATAGCCGCCAGAACAATGGGATTGGTCAACAGATTCAGTAGAACCATAACGATCGGATTGCTCATATTTTACACCCCTTAAAAGTTTTATTTTTGCACTTTTATTATAGCAAATCGGCAATTTTTGTCAAGAATAACCGCCCCCGATAATCGGGGGCGGTAAATATTATCCCAGCAGGACCAGGAACTGGCAGACCAGAATGATGGACACCAAAGCGATGGGATACGTAGCCGCATAGGCAGCCGCCACATCGTCGGTGCCGGCAGAGGAGATCAGCGTACCCAGTGCAGGGGTGCTTGTCATACCGCCGGTGATGGAACCCATATTGTTCAGCAGCTCCAGCTTCAAAAGCTTGGCAGCCACAAAGTAGCCAATGAACATCGGCACGATGGTCATAATAGCGCCGTAAACGAAGAGCATAGGACCTTCCTGTTTCAGAATCGCCACAAAATCCTTACCGCCGTCAAAACCGGCACCGGCGAGGAACAGCACCAGACCCAGTTCACGCAGCAGCTTGGAGGAGGTCTTGGGTACCTGCATATCCAATCTGCCAATGTGACCGAAGTGACCCAGCAGCAGCGCCACGATCAGAGGACCGCCGGTGTTGCCCAAGGAGAATGTATTGCCACCGGGCAGGGGGATCTTGACAGCGCCCAACAGAATGCCGGCCAAAATACCCAATGCAACAGGCAGCAGACCGAACTCTTCAATGCAGAAGCAGGGCTTTTTCAGCTTGGTCTCTGCGGCAGCAGCGTTTTTCGCTGTGCTGCTGATCTTTGCCCGTTCTGCAGCCATATCGGCACGAAGAATTTTGGGCATCAGCTGCACGAACAGCACCACGCCGATAACACCGAAGGGATAGGCAATGCCTTGACCCACGGAAACCAGAGATTCTCTTGCTGCACCGGCAGCATCCTTGGCTGCGGAGAAGCCGGGGGTGCTGGTCAGTGCGCCGGAGAGCAGACCGGCAGAAAGGGCGGCATCTATGCCCGTCAGCTTGGTGATAGCAAAGCAAGTCAGACCGCCGGAGACAATGATGACCAATCCCAACAGCACATAGGACTTGGCATTGACCTTCAGATTATGGAAAAAGCTGGGACCGGCAATAAAGCCAACGGAAACCACAAAGAACACCAGACCCAGATTCTGCATCAGCTTGGGCATTTCGGCACCAAACATGGTGTCGGGGTAGGCGGTATGCAGGTGACCGAACAGCAACGCTACCAGGAACACGGCAGCAGAACCCAAACCCACACCCTTGATCTCGATCCAACCGATGAGGTAACCCAGCGTCAAGATCAAGAAAATGTTCAGCAGCACATACGTTGCTTCACTAAAGGCAAACATAATGATTTCTCCTCTCAAAATCGTGCATTGCACGATAAGCTAACGGATATTATAGCACAGACAATTGGCAGTTGCAACCGCAACCTGTAAAAACCTGCCCGGATATTTCCCAAAATTCGATATTTGTTGACAACAAAACCCCACTATGGTAGTATGAACAAAAAGAAAGTTTATGTTTTTTCCGCGATATTCATACCGTTTTACAAGGAGAAACCAATGGTTAAGAAAGCATTTATTCGTGCAAATATTCCTTTTGTTATCCACGAGGAAATGACATTTGGCAACGAATTTATCCAAAGCGCCGCAGGGCAAGGCTGGACCAAGCGCGAAATACAGGGCGATCTGCTTCTCAAGCACATCAACACCTCCTTTGCCAATAATTTCGTCTGCTTTTCTAAAAAATGTGACGGACTGAACCTTGTGGTTCCTATGACCGACGCTAAAACCTCCTCTGTTAAAGCGCGTTACTCTATCACTGTCAGCGAAGTGCAGGTGTATTGCTTCGACACCGAGATCGGCATCTGTTCTCTCCTCATTTCCTACGATCAGGATACCGACGAGGATGCCATCGCCAACTGCTGCTCGCTTCTCCACTGTTCGGTTCTCCACTCCGATAAAAAACAGTGCAAACCCATCCTGCAAGGCGAAAAAGAAACCTATCTTAGCTGTATTGCCGACCAATTCATCGGTAGTTTGTTGGGTTCCGCTTACACCCTTTTCGGCACCTCCAACCAGACCCAGTTACGGCGGATCAATATGTTCTCCGCCGCTTTATGTAATCAAGAGGCTGCTGCAGACGAGGGTGCGGTGTGCAATAATCTGTGCTACCGGCTGGCAAATTCCTATGATGCCCGGGACAAATCCCTTTCTGTCAGCAAACAGGATCTGCACCATCAGCATCATTATATCCGCTGGAGCTTCTCAAAGCGGGGCTGTGCCGTTGTCGCCAATCTCACCGGCAATGCCGAAAACGATCATTTTCTGCAGGACCGCTGGTTCTTCTCCGTAAGCAGCAATTACTTCTATATTTACTTGATGGTACTCCACGAGAAACTGGCGATCTATCACTACCTCAACAGCATTGCAGAAGACCCGGATATGGAGCATCTGAAGATCAACCAAAAGTCTCTCATTGACTTCAATAACAAATACATATTCTCCATCGTATCCGATGAACCCTTTATTCAGAACGCCTATCTGCAGCTCAAGCAGGCTGCCAACGCAGATGACACATATGCAGAGCTGCAAGAACAGCTCAAGCGGATGTTTGACTATGCCCAGTTCCAGGCAGCTGAAGCCGCTGAGAAAAAGAACGACCGATTCAATCTGATCTCCATTATCCTCGGCATAGCAGGCTTCATATCCATTGCGCTGGACACCGTAAATTTCTTTACAGGCCTGGGCTTTTCCATCGGTTTTCAATCACGGGGAAACAGTATCTACACCGCTGCACTTAGTTTGGAAGCGCTACTGCTATTATTGGTACCGTGCTGTTTATTCGCTCGAAACAAAAAACGCAAATAAAAGAACTGCCCCTCATCTGAGGGGCAGTTTTGTTGTATTGTGGTTTTAATAGCCGATTAGCACACCGAACAGCAATACAAATACGGATATCGCAAACAGCAGCAGCTGCAATTTCCATGTCCACTTCAGCCACTTCCAGTAGGACACATTGGCCATTGACAATCCGATCAGCAGTACAGGATTTGTAGGCAGGATCACATCGGTAAAGCCGTCCGCCATACAGTAGGTCAAAATCACCAGTGTGGGAGAAATGCCCAAAGCATTGGTGATGGGCAAAACAATGGGCATCACCAGAAATATCTTCGCCGAAGCCGAGCCGATAAACACCTGCAAAAACAGGATCAGACCATAGATCAGCAGGATCGTGACAAACTTTCCCTTTCCCACCAACAGCTGCAGCACCTTGTGCATCACCGTGTCGATGATATTGCTCTCATCCATCACCAACTTCACGGAAGATGCCAGCGCGATCATCACCACCGCCGGGAGCATTGCCGCCGCGCCCTTCAAAAAGTAGCTCAGTACCTGCGCAAAATTCCTGCAAACCAGCCAACCTGCCACCAGCCCGGAGATCAAAAAGCTTGCCGCCAAAATCGGAATGGCAAAGCCGGAGATCTGCCGGATGCAGGCAACCGCCACCAAAAGCACACCCTGTATGCCAAAGAAGGTGGCATAGACACGGAATGTTTTCGTCTGGTCCTGCTGCGCATCATCGCTCTGTCCCACAAAGCTTTCCCGCTTTTTCCGGTCCGCCTCATAGGTGAGGGAGCAACGGGGGTCTGCCTCGATCTTTTTCAGATACCCTAGCAAAAACACGCACAAAATGCCATAAACGATCACAAAAAACACGATTCGCAGCCAAGCGCCGGAGGATGCGTGGATCCCTGCCAGCTGCGCCGCCGTGCCCACAGAGAAGGGATTGGTGATGGCGGTAGAAAACCCAAAGCAAGCCGCCAGCAGGCATGCGCCCAACCCCACCATCGTATCCAGCTTCATAGACAGCATAAACACGATGATCAGCGGCAACAGCGTCACCAGCTCCTCAAACATACCGAACAGGCTACCAAAGAGCATAAAGATCAGCACGGTAATACAAACCACCGGACCGCCCCGATCCCGCAGACGATGCATAATGTAGACGATGAAGGTTTTTATGCCGCCGGTTTTATCCAAAAGATTGAACACACCGCTCATCACCAGCAGGAAAACACTGATCATTATGATGGTGATAGCATCCGCCGATGCAAATACCCGCACCGGCGCCGTGATCACGCGCCAAAAGGCAATGCCCTCTACCTTCCCTGCTTGGTATGTACCGGGAAGAATATTGCCGTCGGCATCCCGGTCAAACGCGCCCTGGGGAATTATGTAAGAAAGTGAGCCGCAGAGAAACAGCACAGCCAGCAGGATCGCCGCCACCGTCACAAAGGAGCGGATGCTGATGTTGGAATATGCTTTCTGTTTTTCTTTGGCGGTTTTTTCTTTCGTAAGGATAAAAATCCCTCCTTATGCGCCGGTTTCATCGTGCAAGATCATCGATGCCATATACCAATCCACTGCCGAACGCCGTTCCTCCGGTACAAAATACAGAATTTCCGTACCGTCGTAGACTTCAAAGTTTTCCCCTGCCCCAAAGAGCAATCTATAAATCTTTTGAAGAGAAAAATGAAGCTGCACAGTTTCATTGTCTTTGGTGCCGTTATAGGTAAGGCCGTCCCGGCGCAATGTGCATACACCGTAACCGCCGTGACGGGTCAGACCCTTGCCGGTGCCGGGCAACCGCAGTTCCACCTTGGAAGACAGCGTATAATCCGCATTTTCAGTGATTTCCTTTTCCAGCAATGCTTTTTGCCAGTCATACCATTGGGCAAAATTCCGAAAGCGGAAATCTCCGGTAAAGGCATAGCGGTGATCTATCGATGTCAGATAGCCGCAATGGGTACAAAACACCTTGTCTTTTTTGGTGGTAATGGTGTGTTTGCCGTTACAAACCGGGCAAGTCGTCAGAATGTTTTCCAATCCCTCCGCCATATACCGTGACCGGTAGCGGATATTGGGTCGCTGCTCCAGCCATTGAAATTCATCGTATGCAAGCCGCTCCTCAATTCCCTGTTTCAACTGCTCCGGCGAAAGGTTTTTCACCTGCTCTGCCGTATAAAGAATATCCAGCACCGCCTCCACCACCGCACCCCGACGGAACCCTTTGCCCCACTTGGGATCGGCAAAATAATCGCCGCAGAACTTGACAGTGTATACGCTGACACCTGCTTTTTTTATGAAGGAATAGGTGCTGCTCTGAATATCTTCAAACCGCCCTATGGTGGACAACCGTGCTTCCGGCATCATCGCCAGATGGTTTTTCTCCCGCAGGACTGTCAGGCAGTTTTTGGCATTTTCCAGGTCTGTAGCGAACATACTCTTGGGGAATGCGCCCACGGTTCTGAGAAGCCAACCGAGATATCTATTATAAAAATACAGCCGCGCCACGATAAAATTGGGCTTAAACTTCCTCAGCAGCGCTGCTGCATAAATGAAGTCCACAAAGGAGCCGTGATTGCAAAGGATAATGGAGGGGCTTTCCGGTCTGCCAACTTTATTGACAGCCTTTACCCGGATACCGCAAAGAGAATAATAGAGTCTGATTGCATGGTAAACCAACGACATTACAAAGCCGTTGACATCCCGCACCTTGTTCTGTGCGGTTTTGCGCCGGTCCGCCATTTGCAACACCCCCTCTTAATGGATAATTATACCACAATTCGACAAAAAACTCAACCCCGACGGTCATTCGACCGACGGGGTGTTGATTATTTTACAAAGGGCAGTGTTGCGCCGCCATAGGGCATTGCAAGCACCCTAGCGTTTTTTCCGGCTTCCGCCAAGGGGGTTCAGAAAAAACTTGCATTCGCATATAGGATGTTTATAATAGTAGTATCAGAAGAATGTTTGTCAAAACCACCGAACAAGCAAAGAGGGTTACTTATGAATTTATTGACATCCGGTTTAGGAATTGAATTTGGTTCCACAAGAATCAAAGCCGTCTTACTTGACGAAAACAAAAAAATCGCCGCCACCGGCAGTTTTATTTGGGAAAACCGACTGATCGATGAGGTTTGGACCTACACCCAGGAGGATATCTTCGGTGGCTTGAAGGCCTGCTTTGCAGACTTAAAACGCAACTACCGGGCGCTCTTCGGTGAAGAACTCACCTGCGTGGGCGCTATGGGCATCTCCGGAATGATGCACGGTTTTCTTGCCTTCGATGAGAATATGCAGCTGCTGACCCCCTTCCGGACTTGGCGAAACACCAATCAGAAAGCTGCCGCTGAAGCCCTCTCCGGACTGTTTGACTTCAACATTCCCCAACGGTGGAGCATTGCGCACCTTTACGAGGACATTCTAAACGATCGGGAGTATGTGAAAGATATCCGCTATTTCACCACCCTTGCCGGGTATATCCATTATCTGCTGACCGGCGAAAAGGTTTTGGGCATCGGCGAGGCTTCCGGTATGTTCCCCATCGACAGCGCCCGTCTTGACTATAACCAAGACTTCCTCGAAAAATTCGACCGCCTGATCGCACACAAGCACTACCCTTGGCGCATCCGGGATATTCTACCCAAGGTGTTACCTGCCGGTGTCCAAGCAGGAATGCTGACCGAAAGTGGCGCAGCACTGCTGGACAGTTCCCTTGGATTCCAAGGTGCGATTCCCTTCTGCGCCCCCGAGGGGGATGCCGGCACAGGAATGGTGGCCACCAACTCGGTGCGGTGCGGCACCGGCAATGTTTCGGCGGGAACCTCTATTTTTGCAATGGCGGTCACCGACCAAAAGCTCTCCAACCATCCCGAGATCGATATGGTAACCACCCCCGACGGATACCCCGTTGCTATGGTACACTGCAACAACTGCTCCACCGACATCAACGAATGGGCATCCCTGTTTCAGGAATTCGCCCAAGGTGTCGGCGCTGACACCGACCTTGGTGATATCTACACCCTGCTTTTCAACAAGGCTTTGGAGGGTGAAGCCGATTGCGGCGGACTGCTGTCCTTTAACTATTTTTCCGGAGAGCATATCACCGAGCTTCCCAAGGGCATTCCTATGTTCCTGCGAAGACCAGATGCAAAGCTTACCTTGGCGAACTTTATGCGGATGCACATTTATTCTGCCTTTGCATCCCTGCGGATCGGTCTTGATATCTTAAAAGCCGAAAATGTAAAATTAGATATTTTGTTAGGTCACGGCGGTTTGTTCAAAACCCCGGGTGTGGCACAGAGATTTTTGTCGGCAGCAGCGGGGTGCCAAGTGGCAGTGTCGGAAACCGCCGGCGAAGGCGGACCTTACGGCATCGCCATTCTTGCCGCTTTCCTGTTGGACGGTGCCGGTCAATGCCTGCCCGATTATTTGGACAGCGCCATCTTCCGAAATGCCAAAACCGATGTTATCCTGGCAACACCGGCAGAAATGGAAGGTTTCAATCAATTTATGACCCTTTACAAAGCCGCTTTGCCTGTGGAAAAATCAGCCGTTACGATACTATAAACAAGAAATCCGCTGACCTTGGGCGGCGCGCCACAGTGATAAATCGCCTCTAAAAGGCGTTTATCCCGGGAATGCTGACGCATTCCGAGAATTTTTTGTGCAGTATTGGAAGAAAGAGACCGTTCAAAACCGATTCATCACTATGGTGCACCGCCCTTCAGCGGCTTTTCTATTATCAAACACCAGCCCGCAACGGGTAATTTGCGTCAAAAACGCTTCTTCCTCTGCGCGATTGGTCAATATAACGATATTTTTGCGGGGATATTTGCCAAGCAATTCTATAACCTGCGGTCTGTTTTGGGTGTTGTAGTTTTTGATAAATTCCACAAACTCCGCATCTTCCTCGGTCTCAACCCAAGGTATATCGCTCCGTGCTTTTCCCCGCCTTTCCCGGATACCGTTCAGACAAACCTCCGGCGGATAGTCCAGAAAAACAACCGTGTCACACGCTTGCATCCGCAGTTCCATTGTGGACGCATAATTGCCGTCAATGATCCACTCGCTCATTTCAAGGATTTTGGATAACCGCTCACAAAAAACAGACCGTTCTACCGTGGTTTTATCTGCATTCCAGAACAACATATCCAAATGGAACAGCGGAATACCTGTGGCTTTATGAAGCGCTTTGGAAAATGTACTCTTGCCGCTTCCGGGGCAACCGATCACGATGATTTTCTTCATATCCGACTTACCTGCCAATTGTGATTTGTATATTATTATACAATATTTTCTCCCAAAAGCCAACACCGGACAAGGATTTTGTCCATACACACTTGTTTCTGCGTGACAAAGTTTGTACAATTAAGCAAACGGAAAGGAGCAGGTATTATGGATTACAGAAAGCATCTTACCGAGGATATTCTTCCCTTTTGGCTGGACAATGCCATTGACGAGGAATACGGCGGCATTTTCACCCAACTGGATGAAAAAGGCAACCTCTTCGGCACAGAGAAAAGCGTTTGGTTTCAGGGTAGAGCCTTGTACGTTTTCTCCCTGGCCCACAACTGCGGGATTCAGGATGCCCGTCTGCTTGCCGCTGCCAAGAAGATTTTTGATTTTCTGCCCAAGTGTGGTGATGAGAATTTCCGAATGGCTTACACCGTAACCCGGGACGGTCAGCTGATCCAACAGCGCAACTATTGGTTTTCCGAGACCTTCGCTGCCATCGGCTGCTGCGAATACTATCTTGCCACCGGCGACGAAAAAGCAAAAGTGTGGGCAGAAAAGTATTTCGATGTAGCTTACGGTATCTACAGCGATCCCACCAAAACCACTCCCAAATTTAATCCCGATGCCCTGAAGCTCCACGGGCTTTCCCCCTGTATGATCCTGCTCTCCACCGCCCATGTACTGCGGAAGATCAACCCTGCCAAGTATGATCCCATCGCCAAGGCGATGACCGTGGATGTGCTGCTGCACCTGACTGACAAGGGTCTTCTGGAAAATGTATCCCCCACAGGCGAATTTGTGGACACGCCCACCGGTCGCATCGTCAACCCCGGTCATAGCTTGGAGGCTGCATGGTTTTTGATGGTGCAAAGCGAGCTGACAGATGACCCTGCCCTTTTGGAAAAGGTCGAGAAAATCATCGACATCTCCATGCAATTGGGACTTCGTGACGGCGGCATTTTGGCCTTCTGCGACTGCGACGGCAAACCCGCCCACGCGCTGGAATGGGATATGAAGCTGTGGTGGCCCCAGTGCGAGGCAATGCTTGCCACCAAGATGTACTATCTGAAGACCAAAAAGCAGAAGTATCTAGATTGGTACAACCGGATCGAGCAATATGTGGAAGATCACTTTATCGACCGCGAAAACGGCGAATGGTACGGCTATCTGCACTATGACGGCACCGTGGCCAACACCCTCAAGGGCAACATCACCAAAGGTCCGTTCCACATTCCCCGCACGCTGCTACTGCTTGAAAAAATGGATACACTGGCACAAAACGGCGAAAAATTGATCCTTTTATAAAAACACAGCAACAAAAAGGACGCTGACCCACGGGTCAGCGTCCTTTTTTATTAAAAATCCGTCTGGGTTAAGCCAATTTGTTTCTCCAGGAAAACGCGTCTTTGAATTGGAATTTACGCTCCTGCCAATGGCTGAACCGTCCGATCAACCAGCCATTGAGAAGTGCACAAACCACTGTTCCCCAACTGATGCCCACAAAAACACCGAAACCAAAGAATGCAAAAGACAGTATGATGCTCAATGCGCAACTACAGCAATCATAGACCGTCTTTACTTTCGCGATGGGCAATGTATATTTTTGCGAGACTTCCTTTACCACCACTTCGTAGGCTTCCGGGGGCAGATAGGTGTGAAACAACATCGCCACGCCAAAGGAACTAAACAACAAACCTACAGTATAGTATCCAAACCGCCACCCGATACCGTCATAGGGAAGCAACGCAAGCAGGCTCATAAGACCATCCAATATCACGCCGTACACCATAGCCGTTGCAAATGACAGCAGATAGCGTTTTTTGAACTTACCCATCGCTACAGACAACAGTCCCAGCAAAAATGCCTGAAACACATACCCGGACATACCGAATGTATAAAACGGGAGGAACTGTGATACCTTCAGGTGAATCAAATAGGCAGGTGCGATCACCATCGACACACCAAAGTCCGATTTTTCCATAAGTGCCGCGCCAAATGCCAATGTCATAATGCCTACCAAAAACGCAGCTTCACAATAAAAAACACACTTTCTCTTCATCGCTCTATCCTCGCAATGCAATATACCGCTTTGTTATATCACATAATCTTCCAAAAAGAAAGCCTTTTCCCAAAAAAATCTCCTCGGAGCGATCCGAGGAGATTCATTGTCAAACGCCAACCCTTGACGGCAGACTGAACAGGAATTACGAATGATAACGGTTATTCCTTGGCGCCCAGCTGCAATTCGTCGGCATACGCTTTCATTGCAGCAATGCATATCTGCGCAACATCCTTCACTTCCATACCAAGCATTTCGCAGCCCTTTCGGATCACTTCTCTGTCGCACTTGGCAGCAAATTTCTTATCCTTGAATTTCTTCATAAAGCTTGTAATTTCCATATCCGTAATGCCTAACGGACGCATCCGCGCTGCCGCCTGAATAATACCGGTAAGCTCATCAACGGTAAACAGCGACTTTTCCAGATTGGTTACAGGCTCCACATCGTTACAGTGACCGTAACCGTGGGCAAGGATCCCGCGGACTTCCGTTTGGGTGAGCCCTTCTGCCAAAAGTTCTTTTTCGGTATATTGCAAATGGGCATCGGGATGTTGTTCGTAATCATAGTCGTGAAGATGACCGATTGCCATCCAATGTTCTTTATCCTCACCAAAATGCTCTGCCATACCGCCCATTGCGACAGATACATTCATAGCGTGGAGAAACAGATGCTCCTGAGTTGTCGTAGTTTTCAACAGTTCCTTTGCGCGCTCTAAAGTCAGCATTACCAAAGCTCCTTTCGTATTGGTAAGTCTATTATATGACAACATCTCCATCCCGTCAACAAAATCCCCGCCGAGCACTCGGCGGGGATTGGTTATTGAGATTTACTTATCTTTCCGAATATCCGCAATATACAAAAGTCAAAAACAGCTTTGTTCTTCATTCAATGCGTTTAAACTTCTTCGGTTTCCTTTTTTCTTCCGCAGGTTGCGGCAACAATGAAGCCGCCACAGCTGATCACAAGCGCAGTAAACCACAGGTTCAGATTGGTCGCATCGCCGGTCTGGGGGTTGGTCGAACCGGTGGGCTTGGAAGGAACGGTGGGCTCTGCAGGAGGCTCGGGGGTATGGTTGGTGACGGTCTTGGTTTCATAGGTATTGGTACCGTCGGTGGCAGTCGCCTTGTTTTCAATGGTCACAGCGCCTACATCAGCATTCACAGTGACCTTGAAGGTAACCGTCACGGTCTCCCAAGCGGGAACATCCTCCAGTTCCCAGACGATGGCACCCTTTGCAAACACACCTGCTTTGTCAGCAGAGCCGGCAACATAGGTAGTATTCACAGGAATCACATCGGTAATCTGAATGTCCGTCGCAACAGCAGATGCATTGGTAAAGCTGATCTTGTAGAGCAGCTCATCCCCCCTGGATACCTGCTGACCGTCAATGCTGGTGTCGGGATCGACAGGCGCAAACACATCTTTTTCCAGAGCGGCTTCCACAGTGTGATTGACCACCTCATTGGTGTGGTAGGTGTTCACACCGTCATAGACCACAGCGGTATTGGCCACAACGGCTTCGGTCTGCTCCACCTTGACCTGGAAGGACACGGTGACGCTTTCGCCCTTGGCCACATTCAGAATCCAGTTGATGTGGGTGCCTGCATAGGAGCCGCCCCGGGTTGCAGAACCTTCCACATAGGAAGTATACTGCGGGATGACATCCACAATGTCTGCCACCACATTTTCACCGGTATAGTTGGTGTAGGTGATGAAATAGGTCAGGATATCACCGGCATTGACCTTTTGTCCATCGATCTGGGTGGTGGCATTGCCATCGAGATACACTTCCTTCTCTGTGACTTCCTCGAAGGTAGCATTCACAAAGGCAACGCTTGCGGTGACGGCTGCAGCAGCAACAGGGGTAGAAACACCGGTGGTCACATTGGTAATGACCGCCTTGAGCTGACCGTCGCCAACATCGCCGACCCGGACAACAAACTTATGCTGGGTACGGTCATAGACCACATTTTCAGCAGGATCGGCAGCATCTTCCACAATCACAAAGTAGTAGGTGCCGGTCGTATCCAAGGTTCTGTTGAAGGTGAAGGCGCCATTTACATTCTGGGCAGTAGCCAACAGCTCACCCTTCGTAATATCGAAGGAATTATCTGTCTTGTACAGCTTGAAGCTGAAGGCATTGTCTGCCAGATTGCCGCCCTGCAGCGTCTTGGTACCGTTAAAGGTAACCTGCGCAGACTTGGGGGTATAGGTATTTTCGAAAGCGATGTTTGCATTGGCGATGTTAGCCTTTGCGCTGAGGACACCGTTTGTGTCGGTGACAGTGACAATCACAGTGATGGGTGCGTTTGCGCCACTGTAGACCACACCGGGCACAGAACCGGCCACTTCCTTGACGGTGTAGGTGTAAGTGCCTGCAGTGGTATAGGGGATCGCCTTGAAAGCGAAGGTGCCGTCCGCCTTGTTGGTCACGGTCTCCAGCAAGGTAGCGCCTTCAAACAGCTGGAAGCTAAACTCGCCATCTCTGGGGGCGCGTCCATGGAGCACCTTATGACCGCCGATCCCATAGGAAACAGAGGTCGCCTTGTAGAAATTGCGGAAGGTGATTTGGTTGTTAACAGCATCTTCAAAGAAGTAGTTAGCAACCAGCTTGCCGGTGGCAAGATCGTTGGTCACTTCCACTACCAAGTCGTAGATGGTGGGGTCATAGTACATACCGCTAAGCACATACTTGCCGGTAGCGGCATCGTAGGTAGCGCCGGTGGGGATATGTTCGACGACATCATACTGATAGGTGCCCACACCGGTGAAGAGCAACGCCTTATCAAAATCTACGAAGTGGACATCACCGCTTTGCTTGTTGGTACCCACCAGCACGGGGGCGGTACGGTCGCCATCTGCGTAGACATAGAAGGTGAACTGGTCAGCTTTCAGGGGCATGCCGGTCAGCACCTTGGTAACATTGCCGTCCAGGTCAACAGAAGTGTCCTGGGGATCGTAGGTGTTCACGAAGGACACAGTACCCTTGGAGGCATCGGCTGCATCCAGAACGACCTTTTCTTCCGCATTCTGAGAATTGACCTTCACCACATTCAGGGCTGCGGTCAGGTTGCCACCAGCCTCGGCAACAGTGACAGTGATGCGGTACTGTGCTGCAGAGTAGGTCCAGCCGGGAGCATTTTCCGCCACTTCAGCCAGAACAAAGTAGTAGGTGCCGGGCTGGGTGTAAACAGAGGCGAACCGGGCACTGCCTGCCGCGTCGGAATAGAGGCTGACGGAAGCTGCGCCGTTCATCGCGTTCCAGTTTGCATCGGTCTGCACGGCTTCAAACCGGAAGCCTGCCAAAGATACAGTGTCGTCACCGGACTTGTTGTCCACGATCTTCTTCACATCCAGGCTCACGGGAGCGGTGTGATAGGTGTTGTTGAAGGTCACTTCATAAGAACCGTCGGTGATGGGGGTGTTGTTCCGATCGGTGACGGCAGCAACCAGCTGACCGCCATTGTCAGTAACCGCCACATTGAAGGTATAGACAGTTCTGTCGTAGGTCACATTGGTTACATCGCCTTTGACCTCGATGACGCGATAAGCATGGTTTCCGACTTCCGTATAGGTGATACCTGCCAGCACATCGGCGATAGCAAAGGTCTTGGTGCCGGTTTCACCCGCTGCGTAAGAGGTTTCGGCGGTCTTGCCGCTGATGTTCTCCCAGGCGCTTCCGTTCCATTTCTGCACCTGGTAAGCAAAGCTGCCACCCGGGTGATTGCCTTCGGCAGTGAAGATCTTGGTGCCGGCAATATCCAGATCCGCAGAAACGGCGCCGGGGGTATAGCGGTTGAATACCACGGCGGTAGCGCTGCCGTCCGCAGGGATGATCAGAGCGTTGTCGGCATCGGCAGTTTCACCGGAATGGTTACGGGTGCGGTAAGATACTGCAAAGTGGCTGCCGGGATCTGCCTCGGTAACGGTGACGGGAGTGCCCTCCGGCAGACGGAGGATCTCCACAGTCTGCCCGGTCTTGATCTGGAAGATCAAATTGCCGTCATTGTCCACGGTCACAGTGTAGGGGGCACTATGGGCGCTGTCTTCCACGGTGAAGGTCTTGCCTGCCAGAGCAGCACCCACATTCACGGTGATGGCGAAAGGAGTGTTCCGCACACTGTCAGGAACTGCGTGATCACCGGTGATTTCCTTTGTGATAAAGAGGTTGCCATAGTTGTAGGGAGCATTGGTAACAGTGGCCGGGGCAAACTGGGCAGCACCGTTCAGGGCCTCGCTGACCAGCGGGATTCGGACAGTATCGGTTTTGCTTGCAATGTAATAGTCGCCGTTTACGACCTCACCGATGGCACACTCGGTACCGCCGGGGATGCCGCTGATGTAGACGGTCTGACCGGCTTTTACATTCACGGTCAGCACATTACCAACATAAGTGCTTGTTACCACATTGCCGTTTTCGTCCAAAACCACAGGGTTAGCAGTAACCCCGGCGGGAACCGTCACAGTCAGTGCGTAGGTATCATCGGGGTTGCCGATGGACTCGGTAACCACCTTGGTCAGGGCGATACCGGTATCGATCTGCAATGTCACGACGCCGTTGTTGCCCAGCCACACAACCACATCGTTGCCGTTATGGTCGCTGGCGGTTTCATAGGTGTACTCGGGGGTGTAGCGTTCCACCGCAGACTGGGTAATATTCTGCTCCTTGTTCACCATCATATTGTGCAGACGGCTGGTGCGCAGAGAGTTAACACCCAGCACTGCATAGATTTCGGCATTGGGGTTGCTGCGCTTATAGGCATCCACGGTAGCGGCAACCTGATCCATAGGAATCACCTTGCCGTCGTTGAGGTAGGTCTTGGTGGTTGCATCATAGAAGGTTACAGATTCTCTCAGGTCGCTCCAGTTGGTGTAAACCAGGTAGCTGACCTCTTCTGCTGCGCTTGCAGGGTCATTCTTGTCGGTAGTGGGACGGTTGAAGTTTACATAGGTGTAAACCTGGTGGTCGATGCTATCTTTCGGTTTATCGTAATCTGCGTTATATTTCTGGTAGGTAGCATAGTCAATGTCAGTCAAGTTGTAGTCTCCAGCCTTGTAAATGACACCGTAAAGGCCGTCTTCCCACTCAATTTTCTCACCGTCTGTTCTGGTGATGGCAGAGAAGATTCTCTGGTTGGCCTGGTGGTAGTAGTATCTGTTGGCCTGGGAGGGCTTAAAGCCTACATGGCTATCGCCCTTCAGGACGATGCCGTTGCCGTCGGGCTTGTTTTCCTTGCCAAACTGTCCGGCATAGAAGGAGACAGTGCCGTTGGCATCGTCAATATTCTGATAGCCCTGGAGCTTGGAAATATCGATCTGGCCGTTGGGCAGGAGGATGTTGCTGTCCACACCCACGGTGTAGAACACCCGCAAAGGCTCCTGGATCAGCTCGGTGATGGTGGAGGTGGTCACATTGCCGACAGTTTCGGAAACCACCTGCTCCATAATAATGGGCAGAATCTCCTGGTTGATGCGGATCTCCAGCTTCTGGGTGCCGTCAGCCTGCTCGGTGATGGTGAGCTGGATATCCTCGGCGGTATTCCAACGCTCGTTGGTGGTGGGGTTGGTGCCGGTGGCTTCGGTGACAGTATAGGTACCGTCAGCATTCTTCACCACACCGTAGGAAGAGCCAAACAGGGTAACTGCCTGGATCTCCTTGATCTGCATATGCTGACCGATGAAATCCACATAGATCAGAGGGGTATGCTCCACACCGGTACCGCCGGCGGTGGTAGTGGTGCTGGAGATGGGGTTGAAAGCGCCGGAAAGCAGTTCCTGATAGATCTGATCGAACACAGATTCCAGATCAGAACTCGCTACAGGATAATAGCTGTCTACATAATGGATATGGGCTGCAACCTCCTTGTCGGTCACGGCAGAGCCCCGGGGGTACTCGTGACCAAAGCGGAAGGTATAGTTGCTGCCACCCCAACCGGAGCCTGTGCCGCTGGTGACGGACACATCCCGACCGGCAAGCCAGGTGTTGGTATAGGTCTGGTAGGCAGAGCGGATATTGGCGTTGGAATTGGAGCTGTTGAAGTTCTTTGCTGGGTCAATGATAGCATTGGAGCCGTCACTGTTGGACAGGTCCACACCGACGCCGTAGACCATAGGCACAACACCGTAGTGAGCCTCTACCTCTGCCTTGTTGTAGGCGGCGCTAAGCAGCGTGCTGAGGGCGATCATAGGGTCAATGTTATTGCTGTAATAGACCTGGCGGACAGTACCGTTTCTGTCATTGTCAAAGAGGGTATCCAATGCGGTATTGGCTGCGCCGTCGGTCAGCAGAATCGCAATGGGCTTACGGCCCTGGGTATTGGTTGCGTTTGCCAACATATCCATCGCCAGGTCAAAGCCTGCCTGGATATTGGTATTGAGGGCATAACCGTTGCTCTTATAATTACGGTCAATGACCTGACCGTTACTGTTATAAGCGGTAATCACGCCGGAGCTGTTGTAATTATTCACCCGCAGCTCCACACCGTTGGTGTAAGTACCGAAGGGCAAGACAGTCGCAGCATCTGCTGCGTAGGCGGTGATGCCCAGACGGACATCGTTGTTTTCCAGCAGTTTCGCAAGCAGCTTGTTGGCTGCTTCGATGGTTCTCTGCATACGGGAGTTGTCACTCATAGAATCGGAGTTATCCAGCACCAGTACCACATCCATCGGACCGGCGGAGGTCACGGTGCTTTTGGAGGTCATGGTAGAACCCAGGGCGGAGAATACCACCTGCAGGGCCTCGTCTTCTTCCAGAGAGACCTGGAAGGAGGAACCGGCCTCGCCTCTGGTGTTCAGGATGGCGGTGTCGCCGTCCTTGTACAGGGATTTGTCCACCCAAACGCGACCGGCATAGCGGTTGCCGTCAGCGTCGGTACCCATCATATTCTCCCAGCTGTGGGCAGTACCGAGATCGGTCACGATCCCCGCCACGGCAGATTGGGCAACAGGTGTTGCCGCCGCTGCGATCAGCGGCGCATAGTTTGCAATCAGAGCCACGCAAACCAGCAGGCCCACAAATTTCTTAAAAAGTGTCGTCATTTTCATTTTACATATCCTCCTTGGGTGCTTTCGGTATCTTTTTGATTTTGCGGGCAGGCGCACAGTCCCAACAGTTCCTCGCCGTGCCGGTAGTGGGCACATTCTTCGCAAGTACTGTTGACATCCTTATGCCCAGTGAAGTGGTCACATGGATTTTGGATAGCGGTGATAAAGGGGATGCCCGCATCGGTATGCTGGGGTTCTTTGAGAAAATCCGGATATATTTCCATCGGTTCTGCGAATCCATTGTGCCGGTCGCACTCCTCGTAAAATCCGTACCGTATTTCAAAGGACCTACCGCAAAGGTGAATGACCTTGAACAGATCCCCCTCCTTGGGCGGTGAAATATTTGATTGTACTTTTGTCAACATCTGATTTCTCCTTTCGGCATCATGTCAAAAAGAAAATCTGCCATACTGTCTCGGCTTGGCGACAGTATAGCAGATTGTTTGTTTCTTGGGTATTACCTTAGAAGGCAAAAAAAGTACAAAGATTTTCCTGTGTTGTATAACTTTTGGATATGGGGCAGGATATAACCCTATATCTTTCCGCAAGCGTTTTGGATATGCAGATCAAAGGATCGCAGCAAAGTCGTCCCGCTCCAGTCCGCTTCGCTGCTTGATGGTACGAATAGCCTGCTTCACACCGGAAACGGACATATGCAATCTTGTGCCGATCTCCGCATCGGACAGCTTGAAGGCGGCAAGTCGGGCAACCTCCCGCTGCTGTTTGGACAGGTTGGCGATCACCTGACGACCTGTGATCTGGCTGTTTAGCTTGGACCAGTTCTCCACATAGCGTTTGAATAAGTGGCTCACTTCCTCCCAGGCACTTTCGTCCACAGCCATCAACCGCTGTTCCAACAGACTGCCCAAGGTGCGGCAATACTCTGCCAGAATACCGTAGAATTTATCCGGCAATGCCAAGGCAATGGCCCGGTCAATATGGCGGATGGCCTGCTCTGTGTTCTTGGTAAAATGGTATGTAACTGCGCAGGTCAGCCGCAGATAGATCTCCGCGATTACCGTATTATCCGCCATTGCCTGAGAGATCATCGGCTCGATGGTAGCCGGCAGCAGACCCATCAGGGCAAGTCCGGAAATGCCTTCCAGTTCAATTGTCTTAGCGGCAAGACCGTGACCGGTAGCATAGAGATATTTGGCATAATACACCTTAGCAGCGGGCAAGGAGTCCCTGTGGAGCATTTCAAAACAGCCGATTTTGAACCAATCGGGAAAGTCCTTCACATTATAAAGCATACTGTCCACAGCGCAGATTGCCAGGGTGATGATCTCCCGTTCTCTATCATCCTTGGCATTGGCCTCGGCAATATGGATCTTGGCCTTCCGCCACATACGCAGATCGCCCCGCCATATGGCACACTGGGCCAGCAGCATACCGCCGGACAGAACCGCATAAAAACCGGAATGCTTTTCCAAAAGGTAATTGGCGCTGTCATAAACCTTGTCGATCTGCCCCCGGGAATAGGCGATCTCCGCGGCAAACAGGGTCTGCGCCTCGTAGTTTTCCGCCAAACCCTCAATGGCTTTTTCCGCACAGCCGGGAATATTGTACAGGCTGGTCAAATGGAGAAACGGGGTTTTCCGGGGCATCGGCATATCCGTGGTAATCTTTTCATGACGGGCGGCTTTGGTTCTGCCGTCGGCAGGTTTTGGGGTCGCCTTGGGAATCATCCAGGCTCTTCCAAAGCGGGTGGCGCCCTGTATTTTACCTTGGGCGCAGAGGGTTTGCAATCTCCGGGGGGAAATGCCCCATTCCGCTGCCACATCATTGATTTTCAAATAATCCATAGGATTCCTCTCCCCTAAATATCGTTTCTACAGTTTCGTATCGTTCGCAATTGCGATGGATATATCGTTCGCTTTTGCGTCGGTTATATTGTTCGCAATTGCGCCATTTATGCCATTATTATACATTGCTTTTCCCGGTAAGGCAAGCTATTTTTTGAAAATTTGGGGCGCTACACAGCTTTTTGTTGCAAATTTCCCCTTGGATTGCTTCCGCCTAAACCACACCTCCCTTGAAAACGGCGGGACCAAGGTCCCGCCCTACAAAATCTATCGAACTGCATGCAAAATCGCCACCCAGCCGGGTGGCGATTTTGTTAAGAAACATTAGCCCTTGATGGGGAGCGAGCCGACTGCCGCCGGTGGCGGAAAGAAGGAGGCGAGCAAGTGGCCGCGGTGGATAAGATTGAAGGAACGCCCGAAGGTTTTATCAGGCACCGCAACAGGATGCCTGAGCGGCAATCAGCAAAAGAGGGAATCTATGATCCTATCACGATGCATCTTCATATGTATTTCCTTAATTTGCCGCAAACGCTCTAAAAAGGTCTCGGCTTTCCATAAATCAATCGAAATCATCTTCGCATTTCTGGGAGTCCCTGTACTTTCATCATACGCTTCTGTGTAACACACATGACACCAAAAGTTTCTTCTTTCACGAATTTGGTCAAGTTCCTGATATTCGGCCTCGGAAAAGACCGTGATGTTTTGTTGCTCTTCGATCTTTTTGATCTCCCGGACGACACCGCCGATGGAATCCTTTTCGATCTCTTGCAGCGCTTTGCAAAACGGCTCTTCGGATAGAGCAGCATAGAGACCTTCCAAATTAAATTCGATCCACTGGTATTGCTCTATAAGCAGACTGTGTTTTATTCGATATTCTTCAAGTG